>SFGN01000036.1 GCA_004556565.1 Lachnospiraceae bacterium
TCCTCCTGTTCGTTATAAGTCGTAAGGAAGATATTATACCACATCTGGGACATTTTCATATATGGTATACTAGGACATTATCATAAATGGCTTATAAAAAATTAAAAAATTTAAAAAAATTGTTGACATTCTGAGACTTATATTGTATACTTCATATTGTTCCGATGAGGAACGCATAAAACAGACGCGATAGTGGCTCAGTTGGTAGAGTACGACCTTGCCAAGGTCGGGGTCGCGGGTTCGAACCCCGTCTATCGCTCTTTACAAACCGTAATTTTGATAGGAATATCAGGATTGCGGTTTTTGTTTTATCTGACAATAGGAGGTTTGTTATGATAGTCAGGTTACGTCCATATAAATCAATGGATGAGGATTTTCTTATCCGATGGGCAGGGGATGAAGAGGCACTGGCTCTGTGGGGTGCAGGATATTTCCGTTATCCGTTGACAAAAGAACAGTTGAATCTATATAAAGAACGTTACGAGAATGAACCGGAAGGTTTTCTTATGACTGCCATCGATGAAAAAGGAATTCCGGTGGGGCATATCCGCATGGAAAAGCCTGACTGGGAGGAAAGCAGTATCTGGTTCGGCAATATTATGGTAGACTCATCAAGACGGGGTACAGGTCTTGGGACTAAGATGCTGGAAACCGCATTTACTTATGCTTTTGAAGTGCTGAAAGTCAGTAAAGTTATTCTTGGAGTATTTGATAACAATCTGCCCGCGCAGAAATGTTACAGACGCCTCGGATTTGTAGAAAACGGAAGGTCAGAAGAATACCGGATTTTCAGGGAAGAAGTATGGAGAAGGCGCGAAATGGAATTGTCGAAACAACAGCTTGAGAACAGGCAGGAAGCATAAAAGAAAGAATAAGGAGATGACAATGATGGAAAAGACATCTGTAAATGAAGGATTATATAATGAACAGATAAACGCTATATTGAATGGTGAGCTGTTTGAGAAATCAAAACCGTGGATACAGCAGTATAATAAACTGATGGCATATTACCGTTGTGCCATTATGGAAATCGAGACGAAATTTAATGTGCTCAACGAAGAATTTTCACTTCGTTATGATCGAAATCCGATCAGCAGTATCAAGACAAGGCTGAAAAATCCGATGAGCATAAAAGAAAAACTGGAAAAAAATGATTTACCGTTTTCTGTTGATGCTATAAAGGAAAATCTGCACGATGTAGCCGGCGTCCGTGTGATTTGTTCTTTTCCGGAAGATGTGTATATGCTGGCTGAAGCATTGCTGAAGCAGGATGATATTACGCTGGTGGAACGGAAGGATTATATTAAAAATCCGAAGCCGAACGGATACCGGAGTCTGCATTTGATTGTAACTGTCCCGATTTTTCTGGCCCGTGAAAAGCGTATGATGAAGGTCGAGATACAGCTTCGTACCATAGCAATGGATTTCTGGGCGAGCCTTGAGCATCAGTTACGTTATAAAAAAGAGTTTGCATTTACGGAAGAAATGGCAAAAGAACTGCAGTATTGTGCAGACCTGAGTGCGGAGCTTGACGGCAGGATGGATGCGCTTAGAAACCTGGCACAGATTGATGTGGAAGCGGTGTCCGATGCGGAGCGTCAGTAAGGCAGGGACCCTCAGATATGGATTATAAAGTAATAAGGAGCAGCAGGAAAACCTTATCCATACAAATAACAGAAGAAGCGGAGATTCTGGTGCGTGCTCCCTATCGGATGTCTGACTCTGAGATCAGAAAATATTTAAAACAGCATGAAGGCTGGGTAGAGCAGCATCTTATAAAAATGAAGGAGCGCAGGAGGCAGGCGGCTTCAATTCCGCGGATCACTCCTGACAGGCTTAATGAGCTGGCAGATGAGGCAATGTCTGTTATCCCGGATCGAGTCAGATATTATGCCGGAAAAATGGGGGTGACTTACGGGCGTATCACCATCCGTAATCAGAAGACGCGATGGGGGAGCTGCAGCAGTAAGGGAAATCTGAATTTTAACTGTCTTTTGATGCTGGCCCCGCCGGAAGTGCTGGATTATGTTGTGGTTCATGAACTATGCCACCGGAAAGAAATGAACCATTCTCCGAAATTCTGGCAGGAGGTAGAAAAAGTGATACCAGATTACCGGCGATGGAGACAATGGCTGAAAGATAACGGTGGACAGCTGCCTTTATCCATGTTATAACTATAGATAGCAAGCTATCTAACCGGGACATGGAATTTCAGGAGATAAAAATGGAAAGAAGAGTACAACCGCTGGGATTTACCGTAAAACAGATTAATAATATATTTGAAAAGGATTTAAATGAACGGCTGAAACGGCTGGGAATCACATCGTCCCAGTGTGCTGTTCTTGACTTCCTGTTCCACACGAATAAGGAAGAAATCAACCAGAGGGATGTGGAAAAAGGCCTGTCACTGAAAAATCCGACGGTAACCGGCATTTTGAAGCGTCTGGAAGAAAAAGGATTTATCCTTTGTGTTCCCAGCACGGCAGACCGCAGGAAGAAAAATATATATTTGACTGAAAAGGCATATGACATCCAGAGAAGGATGGAGGCAGACCGGAGAAAGATGGATAAGCAGCTTACACGGGGGATGACAAAAAAAGAAATTGCGGCGCTCACACGCGGGCTGGAGAAAATGTTGTACAATATTTCGGAACCGTAATAATCCGGAGGAAAGACAGGTACAGTGAAACAGGAGGAATTACATGAGTTATGCAGATAAAGTATTTATAGAGATGTGTGAAGACATCATTACAAACGGTACGAGCACTGAGGGTGAGAAGGTCCGCCCGGTCTGGGAGGATGGAAGCTCTGCCTATACAATTAAAAAATTCGGCGTTGTGAACAGATATGACCTTTCAAAGGAATTCCCGGCTTTAACCCTTCGCAGGACAGGAATTAAAAGCTGCGTGGATGAACTGCTCTGGATCTGGCAGAAAAAGTCAAATAATGTTCATGATTTAAACAGCCATATCTGGGACAGCTGGGCAGGTGAGGACGGCTCCATCGGCAAAGCCTACGGGTATCAGATGCAGGTGAAGCATCAGTACCGGGAAGGGATGATGGACCAGGTCGACCGGGTGATTTATGATTTGAAAAATAATCCGTACAGCCGCCGTATTATGACAAATATTTATGTGCATCAGGATTTACATGAGATGAATCTGTACCCGTGTGCTTACAGCATGACATTTAATGTGACGAAGGAAAAAGGGAGCGAAAGGCTGACGCTGAACGGAATCCTGAACCAGCGTTCCCAGGATGTCCTCACCGCAAATAACTGGAATGTATGTCAGTATGCTGTGCTTTTGCATATGCTGGCACAGGTATGCGGCATGAAAGCCGGGGAACTGGTACATGTGATCGCGGACTCCCATATTTATGACCGGCATATTCCGCTCGTAAAAGAACTGATATCAAGAGAGCCGCTTCCGGCACCGGATTTCTGGCTGAATCCGGAAATTACGGATTTTTATCAGTTTACTCCGGAGGATGTAAGGCTGGAAAACTATCAGACTCATCCACAGATTAAAAATATTCCGGTGGCGGTATAAACAAATGTATTCTAAAGGTACAGGAGGAAATCAATAATGAAAGCAATCGCAGCAGTAGATAAAAACTGGGCAATCGGCAATAAAAACAGGCTGCTGGTCAGTATTCCGGCTGATATGAAGTTCTTCCGGCAGCAGACGACAGGGCATGTCGTCGTGATGGGACGAAAGACGCTGGAAAGCTTTCCGAACGGGCTGCCGCTGAAGAACCGGACAAATATCGTCCTGACGGCTAATCCGGATTATCATGTAAAGGGTGCGGTCATCATTCACTCTCCGGAAGAACTTATGGAAGAATTAAAAAAATATGATTCAGATGACATATATGTAATCGGAGGGGAGAGCATCTATAAAATGCTGCTTCCTTATTGTGACACTGCATATATTACGAAAATCGACCATGCTTTTGAGGCGGATGCCTGGTTCCCGGATCTGGACAGGATGGAAGGATGGGAGCAGACAGAAATAAGTGAGGAGCAGACTTGTTTTGATTTGGAATATGTTTTTTCAAAATATGAAAAAGTTCAGGAATAAAGCGGTCAGGAGAGGGACAGCCCTGGCAGTGTGCTGTTTTGTCCTGACTTCTTTTTGCGGGTGTGCCCGCCGGGAAGACGGCCGCGATTCCCTGAAAAATGAGACGGAAGAAAGGCTTTCTGTCGTGACAACAATTTTTCCGCAGTATGATTTTGTCCGTCAGATAGCAGGAGATAAAGTGGAATTGAAAATGCTGCTGAAGCCGGGGGAAGAAACACATTCCTACGAGCCGACGCCTCAGGATATCATTGCCATTCAGAAATCGGATCTGTTCATCTATGTGGGCGGCGAGAATGATGCCTGGGTGGAAGATATCCTGGAGTCTTCAGAAATGCAGAATGTGCACACATTACGTCTGGTTGATCAGGTGGATACACTTGAAGAAGAATCCGTGGAGGGAATGAAGCCGGAACGCGGGGAGCATGAACACAGCGAAGAAGAGCATGATGAAGATGAGAATGAGTATGAGGACGGGCATGACGAAGAGGATCATGAAGACGAGGATCCAGGGAACGGACATTCCCATACGACGGATGAACATGTATGGACCTCCCCGTTAAATGCAGTCCGCATTGTTGAAGGACTTACCGGAGAACTATGCGTTCTGGATGAAAAGAACGAATCTGTATATCAGGAAAATTCGGAGGCGTATATTGATGAATTATATACATTGGATGCTGCTTTCCGTGAAGTGACCGCACAGGCAAAAGAAGAAGGACATGACACGCTGCTGTTTGGAGACCGGTTCCCGTTTCGTTATTTTACCGAGGAATATGGTTTGAGTTATTATGCGGCATTTCCCGGCTGTGCGTCGGATACGGAGCCGAGTGCGGCAACGATGGCATTTCTGATCAATAAAATGAGGGATGAGAGGTATCCGCTTGTCCTGAAAATGGAACTCAGCAGCGGTGCGGTCGCAGAGGCAGTTGCGGAGGCCTGCGGTGCTGATGTAAAAGTGTTCTACAGCTGTCATAACCTGACGGCAGAACAGTTTGAACGCGGGGAAACGTATTTGAGTATGATGTGGCAGAATGTAGAAACATTGAAGGAGGCGTTGGAAGTATGGCACTGATCCGGTGTGATGGAGTGGCGGCGGCATACGAAGGGCAAATCGTGGTGCACGACCTTGATTTTCAGATCAGCCCCGGGGAGTATCTTTGTATCGTCGGCGAAAATGGTTCCGGGAAAAGTACTCTTGTAAAAATGCTTCTCGGGCTGAAAGCCCCGGCAAAAGGGCAGATCGTGCTTGGTGACGGACTGAAACAGAATGAAATCGGATACCTGCCTCAGCAGACGGATGTGCAGAAGGATTTCCCTGCCAGTGTCTATGAGGTCGTTCTTTCCGGGCGGCTCAACAGCCGTGGATTCCGGCCGTTTTATACAGCGACGGACAAGAAAAAAGTAAAAGAAATGATGCAGCTTCTCGGAATAGAAGATCTGGAGCGGCAGTGCTTTAGGGAGCTTTCCGGCGGGCAGCGCCAGAGAGTCCTTCTTGCCCGTGCACTTTGCGCGACGAAAAAAATGCTTTTGCTTGATGAGCCTGTGACCGGGCTTGACCCGCTGGTGACAGCCGAGTTTTATCAGCTGATCAAAGAAGTTAATAAAATGTCAGGGATTGCGGTCGTTATGGTGTCCCATGATATCGAAAGTGCAGTCAGGGATGCGTCTCATATTCTGCATTTGCAGGAGACGGCATTGTATTACGGGACGGCCGAAGGCTACAGGAACAGTGAGATCGGAAAGAAGTTTTTGGGAGGTACGGCATGATAGAAACAATAGTAGAAATGCTTTCCTATCCATTCATGGTACGGGCATTTGTGGTAGGGATTCTGGTGGCCCTCTGCTCGGCATTATTAGGAGTAAGTCTGGTGCTGAAACGGTATTCCATGATCGGGGACGGACTTTCACATGTGGGGTTCGGAGCTCTGGCGGTCGCCGCGGCGTGTAATGTTGCACCTCTTACCGTCACAATTCCGGTTGTTGTTGTTGCGGCAGTCCTTCTGCTGCGCTTAAACGGCAACAGTAAAATGAACGGCGATGCAGCAATCGCATTGATTTCCACCAGTGCACTTGCAATCGGTGTTATGGTGATTTCCATGACAACCGGCATGAATACTGATGTATATAATTATATGTTCGGAAGTATTCTTGCCATGAGCAGCCAGGATGTGAAAATGTGTGTGATATTGTCGGTTGTTGTGCTTGTTTTGTATCTTTTCTTTTATAATAAAATATTTGCTATCACATTCGATGAAACATTTGCCCTTGCAACCGGGGTAAAAGCAAATCTTTATAATACATTGATCGCCGTGCTGACGGCTGTTACTATTGTTCTTGGCATGCGGATGATGGGGACGCTCTTGATTTCCAGTCTTATTATCTTTCCGGCACTCACATCTATGCGTGTGTGCAAAACATTCCGCTCCGTAATTCTGAATTCGGCAGTGGTATCGGTTGTGTGCTTCTGTATCGGAATCTCTGTGTCTTATTTTTGTGCCACACCGGCAGGAGCAAGCGTTGTTATGGCAAATCTTGTGATACTGGGGATTTACACAGCAGCCGGAGCAGTGAGAAACTGCCGGAAGATTAGATGATGGATTGGGGGCTTATTCATGCAAAGCATGATTCGCCCACGATAGTGTGATTGACTGAACTGTCAGGAATAAAATCTATCAATAATATGATAAGTTATCAATGTTGACAAATTTTGCCCTGCCTATTATAATTTTGAAATAATAACCCAATGCTCTAAGCTGTGTGACAGCTTAGGGTATTTTGATACTCAGGAGGTTTTCATGAAACAGATTTCAGGGAATAAATTACTGGTAAAGGCATTGAAAGAGGAACATGTAGACACTTTGTTTGGATATCCGGGTGCCTGTACCATTGATATCAGCGATGAACTTTACAAACAGAGCGACATCCGTGTCATTCTTCCGAGACATGAACAGGCTTTGGTACATGCAGCGGACGCATATGCCCGCACAACAGGTAAAGTCGGTGTCTGTCTTGTGACCAGCGGACCGGGGGCGACGAACCTTGTGACAGGCCTTGCAACGGCAAATATTGACAGTGTGCCGCTTGTGTGTTTTACCGGGCAGGTTGCCAGAAACCTGATCGGTAATGATGCATTTCAGGAGGTCGACATCGTAGGGATTACGAGAAGTATTACGAAATACGGTGTGACTGTCCGCAGAAGAGAAGACCTGGGAAGAATTATAAAAGAAGCATTCTATATAGCTAAGACGGGGCGTCCGGGACCGGTGCTTATTGACCTTCCTAAAGATGTCATGGCAGAGCTGGGCTCTGCGGAATATCCCAGAACCGTGAATATCCGGGGATATAAACCTAATACCAATGTACATATCGGTCAGCTGAAGCGTGCGATCAAGATGCTGGGAGAGGCGGAGCGGCCGCTGTTTCTTGCAGGCGGAGGAGTGAATATTGCAGGAGCAAATGAAGTTTTCCGCGAGGTTGTCGAAAAAACTAAAGTTCCTGTCGTTACGACTGTAATGGGGCGCGGTGCGATCCCGACAGATCATCCGCTGTTTATCGGCAATCTGGGTATGCATGGCGCATATGCGGCAAATATGGCGGTCAGCGAGTGCGACCTGCTGTTTTCTATAGGAACACGTTTTAATGACCGTATTACCGGAAAGCTTCATGCATTTGCACCGTATGCACAGATCGTACATATTGATATTGATCCGGCATCTATTTCCAGAAATATTCATGTAGATGTGCCGATCGTAGGGGATGCATGGGCTGCCGTTTCCAAAATGAATGAATATGTGCATGAATGCGATACGAAAAAATGGCTGGATGAGATCAGTGTCTGGGAGCATGAGCATCCGCTGACGATGCGGCAGCACAGGACGATGGGGCCAAAAGACATTATTGATGAGATCAACCGCCAGTTTGATAAAGCAATCGTGGTGACTGACGTGGGGCAGCACCAGATGTTCGTGGCACAGTATTTAGAAGTGAATGAAAATAAAAAATTAGTAATGTCAGGCGGACTGGGAACTATGGGATATGGCTTTCCCGGCGCGGTGGGCGCTCAGCTTGGCAATCCGGACACTCCGGTCATTGCAATTTCCGGTGACGGGGGCATGCAGATGAATATTCAGGAGTTTGCGACGGCTGTTCTGGAAGAGCTTCCTTTGATCCTGTGTGTATTTAACAACACATATCTTGGTATGGTACGTCAGTGGCAGAAGCTGTTTTACGGAAAGCGTTACAGTATGACAGATCTTCGTGCCGGTGCGCTTACACGCAGGACAAACGGAGAGGAGAAGCCTGCATATACTCCGGATTTCATAAAGTTGGCAGAAAGCTACGGTGCAAAAGGAATCCGCGTGGAAAAACGAGAGGATATTGCAGCGGCATTTGAAGAAGCAAAGAAAAATACAAAAGTTCCGACATTGATTGAATTTATTATCGACCCGGAGGAAATGGTATTTCCGATGATTCAGCCGGGCGGAACTCTGGAAGAAATGATTATAGAGTGTTGATTGCGCGAAAGCAAAGTTCGGGAACTGGATAACGGCAGACAAGTTCGTTCGGACCTGCAGGACGGAAGAAACAGGGAAACGAGAGGGATTGACATGGATAATACAATCAAAAAGAGATGGATTTCATTGTATGTAGAAAATCAGGTGGGCGTACTTTCCAAGATTTCCGGGCTGTTCTCCGGAAAATCTTACAATCTGGACAGCCTGACAGTCGGGACGACAGAAGATCCCACTGTATCAAGGATGACGATTGCGACCGTCAGCGATGATGAAACGTTTGAGCAGATAAAAAAGCAGCTCAACCGCCTTGTAGAAGTGATCAAAGTGATCGATTTCACAGATATTTTTGTGAGAATGAAAGAAATACTTTATGTAAAGGTGAGAAAACTGAGCCGCGAGGATAAAGTTGAGCTGCATCAGATCGCCGAAACTTACAAAGCCAGGGTAATCGACCGGGGACCGGACAGTCTTCTGCTGGAATTTGTACAGACGGCGACGAAAAATGATGCAGTTATTAAACTTATAAAAGAAGAGTTCACAGATATTGAAGTTGTCCGCGGAGGAAGCGTAGGAATCGAATCTATCAGTATGATGGAACGGTGATAAATAAAGCATGGTTCCGCCACAGATATCAAAAAACAGAGTGCACTCTTGATTTTTCGTCGGAGTAGTATTATAATTGACGCAGTGAATTTAGTTCGTGTTTTCGATAGGAATGGAGGACATACAAATGGAAAAGAAAAATATTGACTGGAGTAATCTTGGATTTGGCTATATTTCGACGGAGAAACGTTATGTGTCAGACTATAAAAATGGCGCATGGGATGAGGGGGTTCTGACAGAAGATGCTACAGTTACACTTTCGGAGTGTGCAGGCGTTCTTCAGTATGCACAGACGGTATTTGAAGGCCTGAAGGCCTATACGACAGAAGACGGGCACATCGTGGTATTCCGTCCTGACCTGAATGCATCCCGTCTTGCAGATTCCGCAAAAAGGCTTGAAATGCCTGTTGTTCCGGAAGAGAAGTTCCTGGATGCAGTCACACAGGTAGTTAAGGCAAATGCCGCTTATGTGCCGCCGTACGGAACAGGCGCGACACTTTATATCAGGCCATATATTTTCGGAACAAATGCAGTAATCGGAGTTAAGCCGGCATCTGAATATCAGTTCCGTGTATTTGCTACTCCGGTAGGGCCGTATTTTAAAGGCGGAGCAAAGCCGCTTACACTTTGTGTTTCTGATTTTGACCGTGCGGCTCCGCATGGAACCGGACATATTAAAGCAGGTCTGAATTATGCGATGAGCCTTCATGCAATTGTAACTGCACACGCGAACGGATATGATGAGAATATGTACCTTGATTCCGCAACAAGAACAAAAGTGGAAGAGACAGGCGGGGCTAACTTCCTGTTTGTGACAAAGGATAATAAGATCGTGACACCACATTCCGATACGATCCTCCCATCTATCACCAGAAGGTCGCTGATGTATGTTGCACAGCATTATCTCGGACTGGAAGTTGAAGAAAGAGAAGTATATTTTGACGAGGTAAAAGATTTTGCCGAATGTGGTCTGTGCGGAACAGCAGCAGTTATTTCTCCGGTCGGTAAAATCGTAAATCACGGAGAAGAAATCTGCTTCCCGAGCGGAATGGAGAAGATGGGACCGACGACCCAGAAACTCTATGATACACTGACCGGTATCCAGATGGGACGCATTGAAGCTCCGGAAGGCTGGATTCGTGTGGTTGAATAAGAATCAGAAAAGATAATTAAATAAGAGTAACAGTTCAGCCCGGCAGTCATGTCCGGGCTGTGGCTTTTTCTAACTTATCAAACGATGGACAGGAAATTTAAAATGTCGGCTTCCTGCAGTCATTTGTACATTTATGTGTTTTGTATTTATGCCGTGAAGCATTATTCAACGGATTCCGAACCAAGTACATCGCAGGCTACCCGTTCGATATGCATGGCCAGGTAACCTATTTCTGCTTCTGAAAGTTTCCGCTTCAGGCTGCGTCCGGTTTCATCACAGATAAATTTTGCCAGTTGGAAGGACTGAGGAAATTTTACGAGCATATAATCATTCATATTCAATTTCAGTTCCTCCCCGCTGAGTGTCCTCGCAATCATATAGCGGACATGATTCATAAGACGATTGTACGACAGTGACATAACGTCAATCGGCCTGCCTGTCTTTTGCTCTACCAGCGATATACATTGTCTGACAGTCTTAGCCATCTGCATTGCTTCAGAAATCTTTTCATCCTGGATTGCAGAATGAATGTGCAGTGCGATATAGCTGATTTCATCATCGCAGATTTCTACATCCATCTTCTCTTTTAAAATAGTACGGATACATTCAGCCGTTTTAAATTCCATATAAAACAATACACGGATATCATCGGTCAGAGGATTACTGATCTGTTCCTTATTCCGAATTCGTTTAACTGCAAATTCAATATGGTCGGCCATGGGGAATAATATGTTTCGATCTATAGGATGAAATACTTTTTCGGCTTCATCCAATATCTGTCCGGCAATTTCAAGAAAAACCGGCTGGATGGTACAGGCCATCTCCCGGAAATCCCCCCGTTCCGAGGATACCTGCAGGGAATAAACTGTGTCATTGGCCCGGCAGGAAAATCTTTCCGATATCTTTTTTCCGAATCCGATGCCTTTTCCCATAATCAGATATTCCTGATTGTTATCGACATGTATGCCGATAACGGTATTATTGTTCAATACTTTCTTTACTCTGTACATAATTATCCCCAGGTACTTTCTTTATTCGTAACAATCTACAGCAAAAAGTGTTTCTCCGGCTTCTATATGTCCGTCTGCGATAAGACGTACTTTCTGGTTGTCCTCCAGTTCTGTGCAAAGTACCGGTGAAACAAGAGAACGTGCATTTTCTTTCAGGTACGCGAGATCAAGCTCCAGAAGCGGATCTCCTTTTTTTACCTTCTGTCCGTTTTCTACAAGTGTTTTGAATCCGTTTCCTTTCAGCTCAACGGTGTCAATTCCCACATGAATAAGAAGGCTTACACCTGAATCGGTCATGAATCCGACAGCGTGTTTAGTTTCAAATACAAAACAAACTTCTCCGTCTTCAGGTGCCCGCACGATATTCTTTTCCGGAGTTACAACAACCCCGTCTCCCATCATCTTCTGGGCAAAGGCTTCATCCGGTGCAGTGGAAAGGTCAGCAGCGTTACCGCTGATCGGGCTGGAAATGAGAATCGTTTTTGCAACCTTTTTCCCGGAAAGGTCAGCACTGTCTTCTTTCTCAGCAGATTTAACAGCCACAGGAACTACTTCTTCATCCGGTGCGGTTTCCAGGTAATCTTCCAGATTTGATTTGATAACTGTTACTCGCGGCCCGTAAATAAGCTGGACGCCGTTCCCTTTGTGGACAACACCGGAAGCCCCGGTAGATTTCAGGAGGTCATCATTTACCAGATCGGCTTTGAAGACCGTGCAGCGCAGTCTGGTTGCACAGCAGTCAACATCGGAAATATTTTTCTTTCCGCCAAGTCCCTGGCAGATAGCTGCTGAAAGATAATCTTCTTCTGAGCCTGCCGCAGAGCCGTCTTTTTTCTTTGCTTCAACATCACTTCTACGATATAATTTTACTTCACTTGAGTCATCTCGTCCAGGGGTTTTTAAATCCATTTTTACAATCAGGAAGTTGAATAAGAAATAGTAAACAAAGAAGTAAACAATTCCGACGATAACAACCCAGATCCAGTTTGTTTTTGCATTTCCCTGAAGAATACCGAACAGGAACAGGTCAATGAATCCACCGGAGAAGGTCATGCCCACACCGACCTGGAAGACATGCATCAGCATATAAGCAAGTCCGGCAAAGACACAATGGATACCATACAGAAGAGGGGCGACAAACAGGAATGTAAATTCAAGAGGCTCCGTGATACCTGTCAGCATTGATGTCAGGGCAGCAGACAGAAGAAGTCCGCCGACTTCTTTACGTTTTTCCGGCTTTGCAGTTCTGTACATGGCAAGTGCGGCTCCCGGAAGACCGAAAATCATCAGTGGGAACTTACCGGACATAAACCGTGTCGCAGATACGGCAAATCTAGTAACGGTAGGGTCTGCAAGCTGTGCAAAGAAAATATTCTGTGCACCTTCTACAAGGACTCCGCCCACTTCCATTGTTCCGCCGAGTGCCGTCTGCCAGAACGGAAGATAGAATACGTGATGCAGTCCGAACGGGATCAGAAGACGTTCCATCAGACCATATACCCAGGTTCCGAAATATCCGGATTCGAGTACAACATTTCCTACTGCGTAAATACCGGACTGGATAACCGGCCATATATAGAACATCAGGATACCGACGCCGGTATATACAAGGGCTGAGATGATCGGCACAAATCGCGTTCCGCCAAAGAAGGAAAGTACCTGCGGCAGCTGGATTTTATAGAAACGATTGTGCAGTGCAGCTACGCCCAGACCGACAATGATACCTCCGAAAACACCGATCTGCAGAGATGTGATACCGCAGACGGATGTGGTTGCACCGTTTAACATGCTTTCCGGACCGCCGTTAAGTGTAATCAGGGCACCGATGGAAGCGTGCATGATAAAAAATGCGATTGCCGCAGAGAGTGCCGCGACTTCCTTTTCTTTTTTTGCCATGCCGATCGCAACGCCCATCGCAAAAATAATAGGAAGGTTAGCGAATACAATGTTGCCGGCTTCGCTCATTACTTCAAAAATGGAATAAGGAACGGTTCCCGGGCCCATGATACCGAGCAGGCCATAAGTTTCCAACATAGTCTCATTTGTGAGAGATCCGCCGACGCCGAGAAGAAGTCCGGCAACCGGAAGGATAGCGATGGGGAGCATAAAAGAGCGGCCCACACGCTGAAGAACACCAAAAATTTTGTCTTTCATTTTCTTTTCTCCTTTTTTTAAAATTTTTTTGGCGGATGTCTGTGGGGGTTCGTATTGGCAACAATTCAGCCCGCGCCATTCGCAAAACGCATCTTCGATGCTTCTCCGCTGCAAAAGCAGTTTTTTTTCTCATTAACGGGCGCTAAGCTCATAATCGAATTCGTTCGCTCATTCATGCAAGCACGATTCGCTCACTATTTCGATTACGGCTGAACTGTGGACAAATAAAAAGAGACACAAACCCACATAAACATCCAAAGTATTTATGTACGGTTCATGCCTCGTTCATTCAGAAGAATATTAGTAATAATATTATAAAAAGTATACATAATAATATTCGTAAAATAACAAGTTACACACCATATCTGATGAAATCATAACATCATGAGGATAATTTTGTCAAGGTGAAAATTTCGTTAATTTTGTTTACAATAATTTAACATAATGTTATGATATCAGACGGGTAAGATTTATTTCAGGGGAGAATGCTTCCGCCTTTTCAGACGGAGCTGAAAATATATTTTTTTTCGGGAGTATGGAAACTGTGAACAGGGGAGTAGTGATTTCGTACCTTTTAGGTATGTTTTTGTTTCTTTTCTGCTCTGTGCCGATGGATGCACGGGCGGAAATCGCATCAGACAATGCATTTGAAGGTGCAGTTTGGGAGAAGATAATTGAAGATGATATTGACGGGGAGTACGGCATAGTCCAGTCCATGTGCGTGACAGAGGATTACATCATATGTCTTGAAAACTCTTCGGATTTATCACAAGAGCTTGATGTCATCCGGGCATATTACCGCAATGATACGGATGAGGATGGGAATCCGGTCGAACGTTATTCCCTGGCAAAGCGCGTAGAAAACCTGGAATATGAGCATGCAAACGGGATGACATATAATCCAAAGACCAGAGAAATTCTTGTTGCACTGTATATCAATTCCTCGGCTGAAAACAGAGGGGCGATTTACCGGGTGGATGCGGACACGTTTACTTTAAAAGCAAAAGAAAAGATTTCCGATGATTATAATATCCTGGGAATCGGGTATGACGAAGAAAATGACAGGTACGTGATCCAGACCGATGCAGACGGCGGTTACAGCTTTAAAATTCTGGACAGCCAGTTCAGAGTGACAGAAGACTTGGGGAAATATGAGGATACTTGTGTCGGATATAATTTTCAGGATTTATGTGTGAGTGGTGATTATATCATCAATTTTCCGCTTACCCTTAACATGGGAATAGGAGATTATATCCAGATGTATTCCATTTCCAGAAAACAAATGGTATCTGCGTCAAAATTAACATTTCCGTTTGAAAATGTGGTATCGGACGAGCCGGAATCAATCTGCGAATTGGGTGCGGGAGCATTTGCCGCAGTCGTCAATCTTGATTATGCGGACGGAAGAAGGACATTCTGTATTTATAAAACTGTAGTTCCATATAACTTTTCCCCGTCTGATGCGGCAAAAGATGCAAAAAATCAGATAAAGGCCGATGTGGGTCAGAGTAAAGACACACAGGAAGCAAAAGAATCAGAAGATAAAAAAACAGAAGAGTTCCGGACAACGCAGGAAGATGAAAGTCCGGATGCCTCATCCGCACAGGAGGAACGTGGAGGCAGCGGCAAAGGATGGGTTGCCGGGAGTATTCTTCTGCTGCTTGCTGCAGGGATCGCAGGAGGCATTTATACCAGATATTTGTCCGTGAAAAGGGAACGTCAACGAAATCTGGAAAGGATCCGGAAAGAACGAGAGCAGGCCGGCCGGCATTATTGATGCTGAACAGGGCAGATGCAAGGCTGTAGTATACTGACAGAGGTAAGAGGTAAGATGAAAGGTTTGAAAATGATTTTAGCAGCACTTAAAAAACTGGGATGTATGGTGGAAGTCATTCTGACGCTGGCGGCGGGAGCTGTGGCCGCCCTGACTTATACGCTTGTAAAATGGGTGTTTAAAACGTGGAATCATCTCAGCATGGATGAGCTGATGTACCAGCTTAATGCCCCGATGGAAGGAACTAACCAGGAGATGATAAGAGAAGCGGTTGAATATTGCCTCCCGTTAATCATAATTGTATTCCTTTTAGTTTTGTGTATTTGCCTGGGAATGAGAAAAAAAAGATGGTACCATCAGACGCTTTCAGGCATTTTTCTCCTGTCTGCCGCAGTCATTGGCCTGACAGGTTATTATGCATGGAACAGGCTGGATGTAAGCGCATATTCGGAAAATCAGAGTACATATTCTGAATTTATTGATGATAATTATGTGAACCCGGGTGATGTTAACATTACTTTTCCGGAGAAAAAGAGGAATCTGCTTTATATTTTTCTGGAATCTATGGAAGTTACATACTCAGATAAAGAAAGCGGGGGAGCATTTGATACTGATTATATTAAAGAACTGACAGAAATTGCGAAAGAAAATGAAGATTTTTCCGGCAGCTCGGACATGCTGAACGGAGGGTATTCCATGCCGTCTACCACATGGACAGTGGCAGGTATGTTCGCACACACTTCCGGGCTTCCGCTGACGATTCCGATTGAAAAGAATTCCATGAACACACAGGAATCCTTTTTCCCTGATGTGATCGCTCTGGGAGATATTCTTGAAAAAGAAGGTTATTCTCAGACATTGCTGATTGGTTCCCAGGCAGTTTTCGGCGGAAGACAGCTGATGTTTCAAGATCATGGGAATTTTACCTTCCATGATCATACCTATGCACGTGAAGTGGGTCTGATCCCGGAGGATTACTGGGTATGGTGGGGATATGAGGATAAACGGCTGTTTGAATTTGCAAAACAGGAACTGACGGAGCTCGCTTCAAAAGACGAGCCTTTCAATCTTACGATGCTCACCGTTGATACACATTTTGAGGATGGATATGTCTGTGAAGACTGTGAAGATATTTACGGAGATAATCAATACGCAAATGTTATGGCATGTTCCAGTAAAAAAGTCGCGGAATTTGTCCGTTGGATTCAACAACAGGATTTTTATGAGAACACGACGATCGTGATTGCCGGAGATCATCCGACGATGGACAGTGATTTTTGTGAAAATATCGATGAAGATTATGTCAGAAAAGTATATACTGTTTATATCAATGCTGACACTGAGGTGGAAAATGCAGGTATGAGAAGAGATTTTACGACCTTTGATCTATTCCCGACGACCGTGGCAAGCCTTGGTGCAAAAATTGAAGGGAACAAGCTCGGTCTTGGGACAAATCTGTTTTCCGGTGAGTTTACGCTGACAGAAAAGTATGGCATTGAAAAAATGGAAAGAGAACTGCAGAAAAAGTCAAAATTGATGGAAGATTTTGCATCCGGAATCGTAGTGCCGGAGCAGGAGAAAGAAGAGGAAGTTCTTCAGCCGGGAGCGCTGACTCAGGTGCTCGGGTATGACAATACAGCCGGTATACTGCAGATTCAGGTCAAAGATTTTCAGAATATTCCGAATGAGATTCAGGCAATCAATATTGCCGTCTGGGTAGAGGCTGATCAGAGCGATCTGCAGTGGATGCAGGCATCTTTGGCAGATGACGGCTCTTATATTGTGGACATTGATGTCTCGAGATTTTATTACAGGACCGGAGATTATCAGATTGCAGTCTTCCTTGTGGATGCGGAAGGCAGCCAGTATCAGATCGGGTATGTGATCGGCCATGTTGAATAATATTTGTAATGAAGATTAGGGAATATACGGCAGGTGAGAATGAGATGGAAGCATATACAGGGTTTGCGGCAGTTTATGATACATTCATGGATAATATTCCATATGGGGAATGGGCAGAATATCTTTGTGGGCTTTTAAAGGAATACAGCGTCACAGACGGGCTGGTGCTGGATCTGGGCTGCGGGACAGGTACACTTACGGAATTGCTTGCTTCCGCCGGATATGATATGATTGGTGTGGACAATTCAGAGGAAATGCTGGAGATTGCTTCAGAAAAATTAAGGAAGTCGGGACATGACATTTTGTATCTGCTTCAGGATATGAGAGAATTTGAATTGTATGGTACGGTGAAAGCAGTCGTAAGTATATGCGATACCATGAACTATATAACAGAAGCTGAAGAACTGATCCGGGTATTTCGGCTGGTAAATAATTATCTTGACCCGGGCGGTGTTTTCATTTTTGATTTTAATACAGTTTATAAATACCGTGACACTATGGGTGAATGTACGATTGCAGAAGAACGGGAAGAATGTAGCTTTATCTGGGATAATTATTATTATGAAGAAGAAAAAATCAATGAATATGAGCTTACTTTATTTATCCGGGATGAGGAACTGACCCAAAAATGCGGGCAGGAAATATGTCGTAAATATCAGGAAACGCATTTCCAGAGGGGATATACGACGGAGGAAATGCAGCGGGCGCTTGAAGAAGCCGGAATGGAGTTTGTGGCTTCTTATGATGCGTTTACAAGAAATTTACCGGATGATAAAAGTGAACGTATCTATATAGTTGCGCGGGAGAAGGGAAAACTGCCGGAAGGTCATGAAAATGACTGAGCAGCAGGCGACAGAAAGGAGATAAAATGGAAGATTATATTGTGAGAGCGACAGCTGCAAATGCACAGATCCGTGCGTTTGCAGCGAGAACGACGGATCTGGTGGAGGAAGCAAGAAGGCGTCACGGGACAAGTCCGGTAGCGACAGCAGCTTTAGGACGGCTTCTTACCGGCGGTGTGATGATGGGAAGCATGATGAAGAATAACACTGATGTGCTGACACTTCAGATTAACTGCAGCGGTCCGATCGGAGGTATGACGGTAACGGCAGATGCGGCGGGCGGAGTAAAGGGATATGTGAACCAGCCGGAGGTCATGCTGCCGCCGAAGAACGGCAAGCTGGATGTAGGCGGTGCTCTCGGGGCTGGATTTCTGAATGTGATCAAAGATATGGGGCTTAAAGAACCTTATTCGGGACAGACAGTTCTTCAGACCGGCGAGATTGCAGAGGATCTGACATACTACTTTGCCGCGTCTGAGCAGGTTCCGTCTTCAGTCGGCCTCGGAGTGCTCATGGAAAAGGATAATACCGTACGCTGTGCGGGCGGGTTTATTGTCCAGGTAATGCCATTTATCGAAGAGCCGGTTCTGGCACATCTGGAAGAAAATATTAAAAATATACGTCCGGTAACGGCTATGCTGGATGACGGCCATTCTCCGGAGGAAATGCTTTCTCAGGTCCTTGCGGGTTTTGACGTGGAAGTGACAGATACTCTTCCGGCTAAGTATTCCTGCAACTGCTCGAAGGAAAGAATTGAAAAAGCCATCATCAGTATAGGAGAAAAAGATATTCAGTCGATTATTGACGAGGGAGAAACGATTGAAGTAAAATGCCATTTCTGTAATACGGCATATTACTTTACGATAGAAGAACTGAAAGAAATATTGGCGAAAAGCAGACAGGCGGTGCGGAAATGAAACATGGGTTTGTAAAGGTTGCGGCTGTCACACCTGACATCAGGGTTGCGGATGTGGCATATAATACGGAAAAAATATGTGAAGCAATTGATAAAGCAGCTTTTGAGAGGGCAAAAATCGTTGTATTTCCCGAATTATGTATAACCGGTTATACCTGCAGTGATCTGTTCCTGCAGGATATCCTGCTTAGGGAGTCCAGAAAAGCATTGATGAAAATTGCGGCATATACTGCTGATAAAGAGATGCTTGTATTTATCGGTGTGCCGCTCCAGATTGACGGCAAGCTTTACAATGTGGCTGCGGCATTAAACAGAGGGGCGGTCATCGGGCTGACGACAAAAACCTTTTTGCCGAATTATGGTGAGTTTTATGAAATGCGTCAGTTTACTCCGGGACCGGATACGGCAAGGGAAATTCTATTTGAAGGAGAGAAAGTTCCGTTTGGACCGCAGCTCCTTTTCCAGGCATCCGCGATGGAAGATTTGATCGTGTCCGCGGAAATCTGTGAAGATGTGTGGTCTCCGGTGCCGCCAAGCATCCTTGCGGCTGTCGAGGGGGCGACTGTGATTGTAAACTGTTCCGCAAGCACCGAGACGATTGGTAAAGACAGTTACCGCAGGGCATTGATTAAAGGGCAGTCGGCACGCCTGATTGCCGGATATATTTATGCAAATGCCGGTGAAGGGGAGTCCACGACGGACGTGGTGTTCGGCGGACATAATATTATTGCAGAGAACGGCACAATTCTGGCGGAAGCGGCACGTTTCCACAATGATATCATTTATACGGAATTTGATATTCAGAGAATTGTCAGCGAGCGCAGGAAGAATACGACATTCCAGACCTCAGATACACGGGAGCTGCTTCGGATTCCGTTTTATATTGAAGAGGAAAAGACAGACCTTACCCGTACATTTCCGCGCCGTCCGTTTGTCCCGGGAGACGAGAAAGAGCGTGCAAGAAGATGTGAAGAAATACTGATGATCCAGGCAATGGGACTGAAAAAACGTCTGGCACACACGAGGGCAAAAACGGCAGTGGTCGGTATTTCGGGAGGGCTTGATTCCACGCTGGCATTAATTGTCACTGCAAAAGCATTTGATATGCTGGGACGTGATAAAAAAGGTATTATTGCAGTTACCATGCCATGTTTCGGCACTACTGACCGTACCTATCAGAATGCCTGCCGGATGTCCCTGCAGGTCGGAGCTGCACTGCGCCAGGTTCCGATTGCAGATTCTGTTATGCAGCATTTTAAAGATATCGGGCATGACCCGGAAGATCACAGCGTGACATATGAAAACGGACAGGCGAGGGAGCGGACGCAGGTACTGATGGATATCGCCAATAAAAACGGCGGTTTGGTGATCGGTACCGGGGATATGTCTGAGCTGGCGCTTGGCTGGGCGACCTATAACGGTGACCATATGTCCATGTATGGCGTTAACGCTTCAGTGCCTAAGACACTGGTGCGCCATCTGGTAAAATATGAAGCGGATACAACAAAAGATGAGGCACTAAGAGAAGTGCTTTACGATGTTCTGGACACCCCGGTGAGCCCGGAGCTGCTGCCTCCGAAGGACGGTAAAATAGCTCAGAAAACGGAAGACCTGGTAGGACCATATGAGCTGCATGATTTCTTCCTGTATTTCCTGCTGCGTTTCGGATATGAGCCGAGCAAGATTTTCCGTCTTGCGGAAGAAACCTTCGCAGGAGAATATGACGCCGAGACAATCCTCAAATGGCTTGAGACGTTCTGCCGCAGGTTTTTCTCGCAGCAGTTTAAACGTTCCTGCCTGCCGGACGGGCCGAAAATCGGTACGGTTGCACTCTCACCAAGGGGAGACTGGAGAATGCCAAGTGATGCCTGTGTGGCGGCATGGCTTAAAGACCTCGGAAATATTTCCCTGATGGAATGACGGGTTTTCCTGACAGGTTAATACTTTACCCTGATATCAGATGCGGCATCAGCATTTTGCCGCATACTCAGTCATACAGACAGCCCCGCAGAAAGCAAAAGGCAAACTGCGGGGCTGTTCATTTTCAATGTTGTGATTTTTTAAGAGCAGATGTATCTCCGAAACTGTGAACCGCTTGGAAAAACTGCTGATTCAGAACCTGAAAGTACGCTTACGAAGGTTATTCACTGACATAAGCGATAGTTTCCACTTCACACAGAACTCCTTTCGGAAGATCCTTTACCGCAACGCAGGAACGAGCCGGTTTCCCGGTAAAATATTTTCCGTAAACTGCGTTGAATGCGGCAAAATCATTCATATCAGCGAGAAAACAGGTTGTTTTTACCACATCGGCAAATCCTGCTCCCTGGCTTTCCAGCAATGCCCGGATATTTTTCATGACCTGCTCTGTCTGTTCCTCAATTGTAGTTCCGATAACCTCTCCTGTTACCGGAGAAAGCGGGATCTGTCCGGAAAAGAAAGCCAGCCCGTTTACGATGATTCCCTGGGAATAAGGACCGATAGCTGCAGGAGCATCCGGAGTTTCGACATATTTCAACATAAGAATACCTCCTCATCTTTTACTTTTTTCGTTTTCTATTCTACCAAGATTTCCTGAATTTGTCATTTGATTTTATGATTATTCGGAAATCACTCAACTTCAACAAGCTTTATGTATATACATAACGGTTACATTATTTGTAATAAGGAGTATTTTTCCATTGTCGTAATCCTTTAAAAATGTTATAATGTACAAAATGACTATAAGCGAAATTGCAGATAGATCAGCATTAAATGGTAATTAGACAAGAATGAAAAAACAACAGTAAGAAACAGTACAGGAATAAAACGGCGCAAGAATAAAAACAACAAGAATAAAAACAACGCAAAACAGTGAAAAATTAAAACAGTACAAGAATAAAAAACAGAATAAAATACAGGGAGGGTATACATAATGAAGTGTCCAATATGCGGAAAAGAAGTCGAGTTGCAAAAAAAGCAGGTTGGGGTTGACGAAACGGGTGAGCCGGTCTTTAATCAATATGCTGTCTGCCGCGACTGTAGAAAACAGTGGAATCTTGATAAGCGGCGTGCCAAGAAGACGGCGGCAGATACAAGACCGATTGCTTCCGGAGCAGGCGTGGAACAGAAGAACGCAGATATACAGTCGACATCAGGAGAAACAGATGCAGTAAAAGTGACCGAAACATCAGTAGAGCATGTGCAGCCTATTATGGAAGAAAAGAGTACACCGGAGACTGCAAAAGATATAAAATCAGCAGATGAAAAAGTAAGGTATGACAGGGATGGAGTAAAGGCGGAGTCAGCAGATGAAAATTCTGTTCTTGTGGATGAAGAGAAGAAAGAATCCAGACCGTCTTCGCGCCCGGTGAAAAAACAGGGTGCACCAAGACAGCAAGGGAAAAGACCTGCCACCGGAAAACGACCGCCCTCAGGAAAGCAAGGATCCGAACAGCGTTATGCCAATATCCCGCCTGAGAAAGTCAGAGTAAAAAAGGAAAAAGCTGTTAAGCAGGCTTATGAAGATATGCTTGCGACAGATCCGGATTATAAACCGAAAAAGAAGAAAAGACCGGAAGAGGAGAAGCCTGTAAGCAAAAAATCAGAACAGAAAAAGGATTCCTCTAAAAAAGGCGGCAAAAACAGAAGGGCTGAAAAACATAAAGAGGCAGCTCCAAAAGCACCATTCCGTGTAATTCGTGTCCTGTTCGGGTTAGCTTCCATCGGAGCTTTTGGATATTTTGCATATTGTTCCGCCATGGAAGCATTGGATGACATTGCAAATGCAACCAAGTCCATGACCAGTGCCGCTTATTTAGTGCTTGCGCTGTGCATGTTCATATCAGGACTTTTGCTCATGGTTATGCAGAAACGTCGTACCATCTTTGCCTTTTTGCTGCCAATGGTATTTTATGCAGGTGGCGCTGTGTTTGCATTTTTGAATCAGGGTGGCGATAAGGTATTGCTGTATGGTGCAATTGCTGCCGCAGTACTGGCCGTGCTCATGTTGATTCTTGGAATCACATCCAGAGGTGGAAAAGATGACCCCGATGATGATTATGATGACGAGGATGAAGAATAATTGAAAATGTCCGTATGTTAATGATAACCCCGGAACGGGAGAATTTTGAAAAAAGAATAAGCAGAGCATATAGAGATATTGAAATGACTGGATTCAAAAGGTATATGATATTTTTGGACATATTCGTGGCAACTTATACAGCCTCTTTTGCCGTTTCAGGCAGAAGAGGCTGTACGTCTTCAGGGGCTGAAGCCTGATTACGAGGAAACAGAGAAAGGGATAGAGTACGCAGGTATTTCCGTGTATTTGGTTAAATAGGCCTATTAAAATATAAAAAAGGCATGAAAAAAGCAGATAACGGGAGTCGAACCCGCCTTTCCAGCTTGGGAAGCTAGCGTTCTACCGATGAACCATATCTGCATGCACCTATTATAGCACTTTGAGGAACAATTGTACAGAAGGATTATCAAAAAAATAAAAGTTAAAAACATGTTAACTTATCGGAACAATACCGATACCGCCCGGAAGTGTAAATGATATTTTAATAGATTAGGACACAAAAAGGCACATTTCAAATGAGATATCGGATACAATCTGTTCATAAGGCATATACGATGAGGCGAAAATGCAAAAGACAACCATATTGCCACGTGGTTGTCTTTTGTATTCCGCAGAATTTAATATGTATTAATATTCTTTATAATTTTGAATACCCATAACTGTTCACGATTGCTTCCACTCTTTGTCTTTCCTGACACATCGGGCATTTTGTTGGTTCATAAGCACGGTAATCCGGAATGTCTTTTGCCGTGAAAATCGTCTTGATTTCCTTACCGGCAATTTTATTTACGGCGCTGAAAATAGATGCAATACCACAAACCGTTCCCCCGTAATATAGTACAGATTCAATAGCTTTACATATTGTCTTTCCAGTCGTAACTGATGCTGCCAGAAGCAATACCTGCTGATCTTTGATCATTCGCTGCTGATTATCACGGAACATGATCTGACCCAGTGTATTAAATTCCGGTGTGATAACCGAAATATTATTTCCTGCACTTAATGACATTCTGTGGGTGTCTGCGAGCTGCTCAGCAATAAATGCTCCGATAACCTCTGTCTCATCCAGACAAACAAGCGTATTGACAAATGTATTTGAAATATACTCATTCGCCAATTCTTTTGCAGCTTCTCTGGCATTATTGTGTCTTGTTTTGACGGTAGACATATCAATGTATGTATTCAGGTGTGAATTGCTCGTTGCAAAATGTCCCTTCATTACCTTGATACGCGCTTTGGGATTTTTGGTAGAACGCAGATCTTTAAGTCTTTCATCCATTGGTGTTGTTGCTCCTTTCCTTACGATGATTTATGTTACTTCTAATGTAACATAAAACACTCAAAAATTAAAATATAATAAGTCGAGAAATAAATAATTATTTCTGGTTTTTTTCTGGATGGATAAACAGTTCTTTATCTTGAAGTATGACATTTCCCGTTTTTTCATATACTAACGATGGGAGGTGATATTTTGGATAAACTTAAAAGATATACAATTGCTGGAATTATATTTACAATAATTGCCGGAACCTTTCTTCATTTTAGTTTTGCATTCACAGAAAATAATAAAATTGTAGGATTTATATCTGCTGTTAATGAGTCTACATGGGAACATATGAAATTAGTCTTTTTCCCTATACTGCTATATTCATGTTTTATGAATAACAAACTGAAAAATGAATATCCATGTATCACTGCCTCGTTATTCTCTGGAATACTGCTGGGAACACTTCTAATACCAATTATTTTCTATACTTATTCAGGTATATTGGGGTTTAACTTGCTGGTTCTGGATATTGGCACATTCATAATAAGTGTGTTAACATCATTTTATGTGATTTATAAATTGACAATATCCTGCCGAGTGAATAAATTTCAGATTCTACTCGGATTATTAGTGCTGTCATTGGCTGTGTGCTTTATTGCGTTTACTTATAATCCGCCTGCTGTCGGTATTTTTATCGCCCCCAATTTATAGTAAAACCCGGCCAGGGTATTAAGAATGAGAATTAATCGGTTCGATGAAATCGCATCATATCATTTTAATCAAATTTTTACTGTTGATTTCCAATTTTATTGTGCTATACTATCGTTATGGGGCATTAGCGCAGTTGGGAGCGCGTAACATTCGCATTGTTAAGGCCACGGGTTCGAATCCCGTATGCTCCACCATTCGGGCCGTACTCGAACACGTGAGTGCGGGCCCTTTTCTCGGATATTGTAAAATATCAGCGCCTCATCGTTGCGGAGCTCGACTCGGGCGATGAACGTGTCAACCAACCGAGCGCGGAAGTCGTCATCCGTGACGTCTCCGACGCGGAAGGAGCGCAGCCAGGCCTCGACCACCTCATGGGTGAGTCGGGGCCTTTTTATGTGCGCCTGGCGGCGCACGTCGCTAATGGATGAAAGTTCCTAATCCGCCCTAGTAGTGGGAAGGATACAGCCAAGACCAAGGGTGTCCTATTC
>SFGN01000166.1 GCA_004556565.1 Lachnospiraceae bacterium
ATTACCCGAAAGAAGAAAACCAAGTAAGGCTGACAGGTTTCTTCACCCACGAAAAATAGGCGTCCAAACATACTCTTATTTTTCGTGAGTTATACTAGAAACAGTAGATTCCAATTTTATCACAAGCATCTATGGGAAAGATAATTTTGAAAATTTTATTTCGCAGCTTGTGGAACAGGGGAAAATTCTTTACATAAATAAAGAAAAAAGCGAAGAGCTTGCGCTATTGCCGCTCCAATTGCGACAAGGCCACCCTGCTCCCGCTTATGATTGTATTATAAGGCAATTTGGGGATAAAGTCAATGATGAAAGCACGAAAAAAGCAGGCGGAAAGAGCGTCATAGAAGACAGTGCCCCTAAGATAAGCGGAAAAGGACATAAAAACCCTGGAGTTAAATTATAGTAGATTGTGCCGGATTCCGGTACGTTTATAAGGAGGTTTCAAAAATGGGTAACGAAGAACGGGAAACGAGCAATATCATCATGGCGGTGCGGGGAGCTACCATGATGATGGATCCGATGTTTAAGCTGTTTATGGCGGGGACGGCTTCCCTGATCACATATCTTGCACGGATGCGGAAAGAACGCCTGATCAGCAAGACGGAGTTCACGGATACGATGGAGTTTATCAAAGTGACGGAAGGGCAGTATACGATCGTCAATATCCCATATGCACAAGGAAGTGATCCATGGTTGGTGGAAGAGACAGAAATAAAAGGAAAAACAAAATATCATATCCGAAATACGGAAACAGGGGAGTATCTGATGTCCGGAGAGAAAAAGGCAGTATTTGGCGGGAAAAGAGCCGCAGGGAAGGAGGCTGACAGGCTGAACGCAGTTGAGAATCACCGTCTGGAGGAACTGAAAGATTTGGGGATCCGCCATGTTGTCATGCCAGATCTGAACAAGGCTGATGGGATGGTCCAGGTGGCTGTCTATAATCAGGATAAAGAGTCCTTTTCTGCATGGTACGAAAGATATCTTAATTTAAAGATGGGAGGAGGGGAACATGACCTGCGGGAACTTAAGAACCTTACGGAAGGGAGGACGAGCATGGTCAGCATCCCCTTGGAAGGAAGCGAAGCGGTTTTTGAAAAAGACTTTAAAGAGTTGGGAATCAATTATGCTGTCATGCCAGATTTGAAAGTCGGAGA
This sequence comes from Lachnospiraceae bacterium, assembly GCA_004556565.1. Taxonomy (GTDB): domain Bacteria; phylum Bacillota; class Clostridia; order Lachnospirales; family Lachnospiraceae; genus Schaedlerella. The sequence goes on from SFGN01000166.1 coordinate 1,155, forward strand.
TGGCGAAATCCAGATCGTAGTTGCAAACAGTGACCTTCAGAAAGTGCAGTTCTGGTATGACCTTTACCGAAGCGACCTTCAGAAAAAAGGCGTGGAGATAAAGGATATGCGTATGTGTGATATGGAGGATTACAAACGGACCGGGGAAATGACGGAGGAGGAATATATCGATTCTTCTTCGGAAGAATTTGTGAAAGCAAACGAAAAATATGAGAGCAAGGAGCCGGGGGAAATCGAGAAGAGCGTCCGTAAACAGGAAAACAAGATCCATAGCAAAAGTGATGCGGAATATGAAAGATACCATGCAGATCCGGAATATATGGAAATTTCCATAAACCGGGAATCCCTGGTAGAGAATTCAAGTTTTGCATCTACGCCGTCTGCAAAAGTGATGCAGGAAGAAAAAGGCCTGTTTGCCAGCCGGATTCCCGGAACATGGGGAGATAGTGAAAAGACGCTTTTCCTTCCGGTTGAACAGGTGTTTGAAACGGATAATGGGAACACATACATAGCATTTATAAAAAAAGATGAGCGGCAGATTGTGATGGGGGCTGACGGCGGGCTGCTTTCCGATTCAGAAAGGCCGACCGGGGAAATGCTTAAAGAAAGCTATAGCGAAATTGACCGAAGCATAACAGAACGGAAGAGAAAGAGCACATTAACACGACAGCCGGAAAAGGGAGCAAAGGGAGTGGGAAAACCGAAAGAGCCAGAGCCGGAAGGAAAGCTGCCGGAGGCAGGAACAGAAAAGACGTTGGAGCAGGGAAGGATGCCGGGAAGCACGCAGGAACATGTAAAGCCGGACAGAAAGAATATCCGGAACAACAGCAATTTCAGCCAGAGAAGATATGATTATTCCGAGCTGGAAGGTGCGTTACTGGCCCATGACAAGCCATCTTCCATGGCGGCGGACACTGTAAAAAAGGTTGCAAAGGATATCAGCCCGGGAATACCGGTGAAAGTAAAATGACAAGGAGGTGAGGAACGTGATAGACAGAAGGAGGACGCCCTGGGGCGTCTTTTTTGTGTTGCTCCTGCTGATGTGCGGGGCGGCATATATCCTGTGCGGACTCTTTAAAATGCCTGACGTATCATTCAATAATTATCAAGAATCTCTCCTGTATATCCTGCTCCATCCGCTGCAGAACTGGTGGACGGATAAGACCATGGCCTTCATCGGGGCGACATTCCTTGGATGGCTCATGATGGTGTCCTGGTATATTAATTATTACAGGAACACGCATTTCGGACAGGAAAACGGCACGGAGCAGTGGGCGGATATCCGTGCTGTGAGCAAACGCTTACGGAATCCGGATGAAAATAAGAACACTTATCTCAGCAAGAACATTGCTGTTTCAGATAACGCACTTTCCAATAAAAACGTACTGATCCTGGGCGGACCGGGAACATTCAAATCAACCTCGGAAGTTATGCCAAACCTACTGCGTGCGACCTGTACAAATGTTTTTCTGGACATTAAGGGAGAACTGCTCCGTAAGAATGGGAATTATCTTATGGCCCATGGCATAACGGTAAAGGTACTGAATTTCATTCATCCGGAAGAATCGGACCGATGGAATCCTTTTGCATACATAGAGAGGGAAGTCAATCTGATCCGCCTGATTACCGTAATCCAGACTGCGGTAAAACCTCCTGATGCCATGAAAGGTGACCCCTTCTGGGATGACGGCGTTGCCTTGTATCTGCAAGCCATGTTTTATTATGAATGGCTGCAGTCTAAAGAGGAACACAGGAAAGCGTCTTTTAATAATATCCTGAAGCTGGTGAACATGGAGGTCACGAAGATAGATGAAGAAGGGACGACCGCGCTTCAGCAGGAGGTGGATCTGCTGGCCGCGAGGAAGGGGGACGATTATCCGCCGGTAAGGGATTATCGGAAATTAAAGGAAGGGGCTACAGAAACGGTGAGGTCGATCATAATAATGGTCAATGCCATGCTGCGGCTTTGTGAAGTGGCATCAATCAGACGGATTTTTGAAGAGGATGATATCGATATAAAAAGCCTGGGACTTGGTATTGATGGAAATCCAAACAGGAAGACGGCATTGTTTTTGGTAATGCCGGATAATGATGCTTCCTTTAACTGGATAGCAAGCCTTTTTTATACACAAATGTTTGATACACTGACCTACACCGCAGATTTTGAATGTGGCGGAAGCCTTCCTATCCACGTCAGGCTATGGGCAGATGAATTTTATGCCGGTCCGAAACCGTTGAATTCGGAAGTACTGCTCGGTACGCTCAGAGGCAGGAATATGTCTATCATCCCCGTGCTGCAGTCAATTGCACAGCTAAAATCCTTGTTTCCCAATGAAAAGTGGGAAATCTTTATGGGAAACTGTGCGGCATTTGTTTATCTGGGATCCGGAGCTGCTGATTATACTACCCATAAATTTATATCTGATCTGTTAGGGGAAATGACTATTGATACGCGGACAGATGGATTGTCTACAGGCATGCACGGAAATGCCAATATTAATAATGCTAAGGCCGGACGTGCGCTTATGACACCAGGTGAAGTCAAACGGATGCCAAGGGATCACTGTATCATATTTCTGGAGGGATATCGCCCGATTTATGATAAAAAGGCCATTCCATTCCAGACTGAGAGATGGAAAGAAGCGGAACGTCTTGCAGGCAAACATGGCTATAAGCATCCGATAAGGGTCATATATAACGAGGAGACCCTGTCGTATCGTACTATTACGGAGAAATCACCGATTCAGTTCTTAAATCAAGACGATATAGAATTTTACCGGGAAGCGGC
>SFGN01000167.1 GCA_004556565.1 Lachnospiraceae bacterium
GTGGATTCTCTGTATCCGGCGTTAATTGTTAACTGGTTAACGTCACCTGGAGGCACCAGGCACTGCATCACAAAATTCATTGTTGAGGACGCGATAATGGAAACGTTATTACCAAACGTTAATACGTCTGAAGGTTGTTTTGATATTGGTGTTCTGCTCAGTAACCGGGAGTTTACTGAAGATGCCATTAAGATGAGAAAATATGAACCTTATCTTCTCAATGATAATTCCATACTTTCCAGAATTGCCCTTCTTGAACTTGGTATTATCGGAGAACAGCAGTGACTTCAGCGTTTGCACTGGTGATGACCGTTTTTCTTATAACGGGTGAGCCACAAAATGTGATTACCGGAATTTATGCCAGTAAAGAATCCAGCCTCCAGGCAAGAGACGAGCAAAAAATTTCTGGTGAATGCCTACCGGTAAAAAAAGTATCGCTGTACCTGAATAACGAAACACCGGCTGGATAACCCGCCAGCTATATTAACGCCATACCAACGGATTAAAAATGCCAGCAATGGCAGGGATTCGTTCACCCTGAAATCTGTAATGAGGTTAAAACACAATGAGTAAAATCTTTATTTGCGCTGCTATTCCTGACGAACAGGCCATAAAAGAAGATAGCGCTGTTGCGGTGGCCACTGCCATTGAAGCCGGTGATGAGCGTCGCGCACGCGCAAAATTTCACTGGCAATTTCTGGAGCAATTCCCGGCAGCTCAGGACTGCGCTTATAAATTTATTGTCTGCGAGGATAAACCCGGCATACCCCGCCCTGCCCTCGATTCCTGGGATACCGAATATATGCAGGAAAACCGCTGGGATGAGGAGTCAGCTTCCTTTGTACCGGTCGAACCAGAATCCGATCCGATGAACGTCAATTTTGACAAGCTGTCCCCTGAAGTACAGAACGCAGTCCTAGTTAAATTCGACACATGCGAAAACATCACCGTTGATATGGTGATTAGCGCACAGGAATTACTACAGGAAGACATGGCAACATTCGGCGGACATATCGTTGAAGCGTTGATGAAAATGCCAGAAGTTAACGCCATGTATCCTGAACTTAAACTGCATGCCATCGGGTGGGTTAAGCATAAATGTGAGCCTGGCGCTAAATGGCCTGAAATTCAGGCAGAGATGCGCATCTGGAAAAAACGTCGCGAAGGTGAACGCAAGGAAACCGGAAAATACACGTCTGTTGTTGATCTCACCCGCGCCAGAGTCAACCAACAGAACACTGAAAACGCTGCTGAAAAAACCGGGGCTGTCACTGTTGCCATTCGCCGCGAATACAAACAGACATGGAAAACACTCGACAATGAACTGGCCTGCGCCCTCTGGCCCGGTGATGTGGATGCAGGAAACATTGACGGTACCATCCATCGCTGGGCGACAAATGAGGTTATCGACAAGGATCGCGAAGACTGGAAGCGTATCTCAGCATCAATGCGCAAACAGCCCGAAGCACTTGGCTATGACCGTCAGACTATTTTTGGCCTTGTTCGCGAACGTCCGATCGATATTCACAAAGATCCCGTTGCACTGAACAAATATATCAGTGAATACCTGACGACAAAGGGCGTGTTTGAACATGAAGAAACAGACCAGAGCTCTACTGATGCTCTCCAGCCGTCAGCAGCACAAACTGCTCCAGTGGAGACGGCAGAATCCGATACTCAAAAAAATGAAATCCTGGTGGAAGCTGAACCATCTGTAGAGCGTGAAGGACCATTTTATTTCGTCTTTACCGATAAGGGCGGGGAAAAATACGGCAGGGCAAACAAACTTTCTGGTCTGGACAAGGCGCTGGCTGCCGGCGGTACCGAAATCTCAAAAGAAGAATATTTTGCCCGAAAAAATGGCACATACACGGGCTTACCGCAAAATGTGGATACCGCTGAAGATTCCGAACAATCAGAGCCGGTAAAAGTTACCGCTGACGAAGTAAACAAAATTATGCAGGCAGCCAATATCAGCCAGCCTGACGCCGATAAATTGCTTGCTGCATCACGTGGTGAATTTGTTGAAGGGATTAGCGACCCGAATGATCCGAAATGGGTGAAAGGGATCCAGAGTCGCGACGCTGAGGACCAGAATCAGCCCAACGTGAAACAAAATGAGCCAGAAGCGGAACAAAACAGCCCGGATACGCAACAAAACGGGCCAGAAGAACAACAACCAGAACCAGCAGTGCAACAGGAACTGGAAAAAGTTTGCACCGCATGCGGTCAGACCGGTGGCGGCAACTGTCCTGACTGTGGTGCGGTGATGGGGAACGCAACCTACCTGGAAACATTCGATGAAGAGAATCAGGCTGAAGCTCAGAAAAATGATCCGGAGGAAATGGAAGGCACTGAACATCTGCACAAGGAGAACACTGGCAGCGATCAGTATCACGCCAGCGATAATAAAACTGGCGAAACAGCAAATCCCTTAATTAAAGTGAACGGTCATCATGAAATCTCATCCACCAGCAGGTTGTGGCACCATCTGATGATTGACCTTGAAACAATGGGAAAAAATCCTGATGCGCCAATAAACGCTATAGCCGGTAAGTTTTTTGATCCGGCAACCGGAGAGATGGGGCCAGAATTCAGCAAAACTATCGATCTGGAAACCGCAGGTGGGGTCATCGATCGGGACACCATTAAGTGGTGGCTGAAACAGTCACGCGAAGCACAATCCTCCATTCTGACCGATGAAATCACGTTGGATGATGCACTGCTGCAATTCCGGGAATTTATCGACGAAAACTCCGGTGAATTTTTTGTTCAGGTCTGGGGTAACGGTGCAACTTTCGACAACGTGATTTTACGCCGTTCATATGAACGGCAGGGGATCCCCTGCCCGTGGCGTTACACCAATGATCGCGATGTAAGAACGATGGTTGCTCTGGGACTGGTGATGGATTTCGACGCAAGAACGACTATTCCATTCGAAGGTGAACGCCATAACGCCCTGCACGATGCGCGTTACCAGGCAAAATACGTTTCAGCCATCTGGCAAAAACTGCTCCCGAGTCAGGCTGATTTTTAATGTTCAACCCGGATCGCCGCTAACGGCATATAGTTAGCGGCGGTTGTGAGATATAGCTATGAGCAGCATATTTTTAACCGAAAATGAATTGCAAACGTTAACGGGCTGCAAATATGCAAGCCACCAGCGCAACTGGTTAATAAAAAATGGGCTTCCGTTCTATACCAATCGTAGTGGAAAACCGATCGTCAGTCGGGAACTGTTTACCTGTATAAAAACTTTACCACCACGTGAGGCTGAACCTGATTTCGGTGCGATCTAATGGGAAGACGAAGGAAAAATCCCGAACACGAAAAATTACCGCCAAAGGTATACCCCAATAAATATAGTTATGTATGGAAACCGACATCCAGAGAATCTGTAACCTTAACTGCAATCGAGGATGGTTTAGCCGCATTATGGAAAAAGTATGAAGAAACGGTTAACCATCGCGATCGCGCAATGACATTTGGGCGTTTGTGGGAAAAATTTCTCGCCAGCGCCTATTACAGCGAGCTTAGTCCTAGAACTCAAAAAGATTATCTGCAACATCAAAAAAAGCTGCTGGCCGTATTCGGTAAGGTGCTGGCCGATTCTGTAAAACCAGAGCACATCAGACGATACATGGACAAAAGAGGCGAGCAGAGTAAAACGCAGGCAAACCATGAAAAAAGCAGTATGTCGCGCGTTTATAGTTGGGGGTATGAGCGAGGATACGTGAAGGCTAACCCATGTGCAGGTGTAAGTAAATTCAAGGCCAAAAACCGCGAACGATATGTAACCGACAAAGAATACCAGGCAGTATTAAGCGTTGCACCTCTTCCTGTTTTTATCGCAATGGAAATTGCCTATCTGTGTGCAGCGAGGGTTTCCGATGTGTTATCGCTGAAATGGGAGCAGATTGGAAACGACGGGATC
>SFGN01000168.1 GCA_004556565.1 Lachnospiraceae bacterium
ATAAGTGGCTTTTGAGAACCTCCATATGTTCTGAGCCGTTCGTAAATTCTATCGCCAGCTTTTCTGACGGAATGTATGTTTCAAGAGGTATTCCCAATACCATTCATGGCCATTACTGCATTTCCACCATGCTTTCTTGTTTTTAAACGGAGTAACCTGCGATGGCAAAAGCGGTAAGTTCCTGTCGGACCATTCTGCTGCAACCTCCGGAAAAAGAGTAGCAAGATCATTGAACCCGGGAAGCACAGCATTATGTGAGCAATATGGGCATCCTGTTCCATTCAGAGTTCTACTTTTAACGGAGGCGGTCCACTCATGCCCCAACTTACATTTCCAAATAACTTTCTTATGTGTTGCAAGGCTAACCATCGTCGGTTCCAGAGGCTTATTCTTGTCAGACCATTCTTCACATAGTTTAGGTCTGAGCGTATGTAGATCATTTATTCCAGGTATGATTCGAGTATTGGAACAAATGGGACACTTCTCTCCAGCCGATCTTGCTTTTGCACTGGTCTGCCATTCGTGCCCACAGGGACCAATCCACCAATACTGCTTATTTGAACCATACGGAACCTCATCTGGCATTATCGGATAGTTTTTCTTTGACCATTCAGAAATAAGCTGCGGTCGCATTTCGGAAATACTGTTCTTCATATCGAGTCCTCCCCGTTAGCATAAACAGTATATCCGGAAATGCTCTTTCTGTGAAATGTGCAAAAGTAATCTGGGCTTGCAAACTATAAAGTCTGCAAGCCCATGTTTCAGATGGTCTCCCTTGACTTCGCCATGTAGCTGTCAAAGGAAGCGATCTCTCTCTTTTTCAGTTCATCCATTACGTCAACGTAAATGTCCATCGTGGTAGAGATGTCGGCATGGCCAAGCACATCCTGAATCACTTTTACATTGATTCCGCTTTCACACAATCGCGTAGCAAAGGTGTGTCTAAGAGTATGACAGCTAAAGTTCGGAAGCAAAACAGGATCGTTCTCGATGCCTTCTTTCTCAATGACCTCATCATTGCAATCTCTCATGATTCTCTTGATCGCCTTGTTCAATGTGCCTTGATGCTGAACTTGTCCAAAGCGATTCACGAAGATAAAGTCATCATAGCCGTCCACCCTTGATACATTTTCAACTCCTGTATCGCGTTGATATTCCCTTTCCAATTCAAAAGCTTCTCGTACTCCGCTTGCCATCGGAATCTTTCTTGTACCAGCTTCAGTCTTTGGCGTGTTTATGCTGAAATAGCACCCAAGTGCATCCCTGTGATTGTAGTATACAAGCGTATGATTAACGTCGATATACCCGTTCTCAAAATCAACGTCCTTCCATCGAAGCCCGGTGAGCTCACCTACTCGCATTCCGGTATTAAGCATGATAAAGAATACCGGATACCACCTCTGATACTTTGGCGACTTCTGAATGAAGTCGATGAAGAGTTCCTGCTGGGCAAGGGTCAATGCTTTGCGCTTATCAACCTCATGATTATGAGCGATCTTCAATTCCTTGAGCATCTTGTCTGTTGGGTTCAGACGGATATAATTGTCATCCACGGCAACCTGGAAAACTTGATGCAGAATATTGTGGATATTGTCGATAGTCGAGATTTTAAGGATTTTGTCATCCGCGAGGCGATTGTAAAAACGCTTTACATCTGACTTTTTAACCTGCGTCACTCTCTTCTGTCCGAAGGTCGGCATCACGAAAGTTTCGTACATATAGATGTAATTCTTAAATGTACTGTCTTTAACGCCCCTCTTCATATCTTTCCAGAGCCAATAGCAGTCATTTACTGTGAGAGCTTTTACATCTGTTTTAATCCCGTCATGTTCGTCAACAATCAGATCCTCCTCGATCTCACGCAGGCGTTCCAACGTTGGAGCGAAAACAGAATGCCGTTTTCCGTCGTCCGTTGTCCAGCGATACTCATATCCGCCCTTTGCTTTCTCTGTCTCTCCCTTTTTCAGCCGGATATGATGACTATCAAACCGGACGTTCCTTTTTATTGTTTTTCCCATCATGTACCTCCCTAAATCAAATGTACGTTTTCAATGATCTCATCGAGCTTTTTACGCTTAAAGAGACGCTTACTGCCCACCCAAAGGATCAAGCTGCTTTCCCTTTCCCCCAGTTCAATAAGCTTGTCTCTGCCGATCCCAGAATATGCGACAGCTTCATCCACGGTCAGCATTGCCTTTTCCCAAACAGGAACGATTCGTAGTTTTTCCTCGTATTTCATATAGAGCCCTCCATTTCGTTGTTGGTGCTCTTATAATAATGAAATCGCTGGAGGATTCCAAATGTGCAAACCAGCCAATATTGACCGGTTTGCACATTTGACGTCAGGCTCACACAGAATACTCCCTATTGATATAATCTTCGAGCTTCTGACGCTTAAACAGTCTCTTTCGGCCTACCCAAAGAACCAGTCCGAGCTCGTCCTTCATGGAAAGCTCAATGAGCTTGTCTCTGCCTAATCCTGAGTAAGCAGTAGCCTCGTCAAGAGTCAGTGTAGTCTTAAGCCACACCGGTACCAGCTCTAATTTTTCTTTTTGTGTCATGTCTACACCTCCTCCTTCAATCCGAAGCTGATAGTTATTGCCCGGTCTATCTGATTCATCGTTTCTGAATCTACCGTTCCGATGTATCTGCGGAGTCTCAGTCGGTCAATCGTGCGAATCTGTTCAAGCAAAGCGACTGAGTCTTCAGTCAAACCAAATCTGTGTCCTAACGCGACATGAGTAGGCTGCATCATCTTCTTGTACTGTTTTGTTAGCGGCGAAACAATAACGGTAGGGCTGTATCTATTGCCAACATTGTTCTGAATGATCAGCACCGGCCTACAGCCGCTTTGCTCTGAGCCAACTGTTTCTCCGAGATCGGCGTAGAAAAGATCGCCTTTGTAGATGCTATTCATGAATACCCTCCTCAAAAGATTTATCCCTCTACTCCTGTACCGCAACATCGAGAGCTTATTTTTCAACACCTTTCAGAAAATTTTTGAGAAATAATATGAATTTCTGTTTTCTTCGATTTAATGTCTCATGTGAAATACCATATTTTTCTCGCATTTCTTTGTTGCAGCTTCTGAATGATCCATTGAGACAATAATCAAAAAAGTCTATCTCCCACACATTTCTTTTCTTAACTGCTTCTCGTATTTCATCAATCAAAACCGAATCCGTAACATATTCTTCGAGGTCAAACCCATCAGAAACTGTATCCTCCAGTTCAAGTTCTTCCTCAGATCCATATACAGGCTCTGAAAAAGGAAAAACAGAATAATTATCTCCACGCTTTCTTTTTCGATATATCTCCTGTCTATCTGAATGCCACTTGTTATACTCTTCTCGCGTAGTTTCGATGTACATGCAATCAATCTCGCCACAGTCCTCAAAAGAGTCCGCGATAAAGAATCTGCGCTGTTCACGCGGCAGTTCCTTATTAGCTTTCAATATTTGATCCCATTCAGCCAGTGTTGCTACACGCAATCCTGACTTGGGATTCTTCGGGTCATTAAGAACCAAAAACGTATTTTTCATTTCCGTAATCTCCTTGAATTTTTGATTTTTGAGTTGAGGTCAAAAATTCGGAGATCACGGGTACTCAGCTACATAGCAAAGCCACTGACGTAACATAAATAGTCCTTTCCGCCTGCTGCGGTCCAAAGGACACAACTACGCTGGCGAAAAGGACTCCCGATGCTGCCTGCCTGAAAAAGGGTGCAGAAATCTAAGGGTACCCATACTGCTTTTTCAAAGGAGTTTGAAATCAGCGTATTTGTATCCTTGGCCCTTGTACTTCAGGCTGCGAATATGTATTTGTTATTTGTCGGTGAGAAAAAGAAAAAGGCCACCGACAAGGTAGACCTATAGATAGAGCTATAGTGTCTTGCCTTGCCGGTGGCCTCTCACGTATGTCTGGAA
>SFGN01000169.1 GCA_004556565.1 Lachnospiraceae bacterium
GAAAGAATAGGATGGATGAATGACTTCAAAGACTAGGTTACCTAAACTCCAGAATATATATTTTTTCTCAATGAATTTTATTACATTTATAGTTGTACAATGATCATCACAACCCAATTTTACAGCATTTCCATCCCAAACCCCAGCCCATCCCTCCCCTCCCCCAACCTGTCTCCTTTAGAAGCCATAAGTTTTTCAAAGTCGGTGAGTCAGTATCTGTTCTGCTAAGAAGTTCACTGTATGCTTTTTATAGATTCCACATAGAAGTAATAGCATATGATATTGGTATCCCACTGTCTGACTAACTTCAGTTAGCATGATAATTTCTAGGTCCATCCATGTTGCTGAAAATGCCATTATTGTATTCCTTTTTATGGCTGAGTAATAGTCCATCGTATGTATGTAGCACATCTTTATCCACTCCTCTGTCGATGGACATTTTGGTTACTTCCATGTCTTAGCTTTTGTATATAGTGTGCTGCAATGAACATTGGAGTACATATGTCTTTTGTGTGTGTGTTTTTTAGGACCACACCAGAGGCATATGGTGGTTATCAGGCTAGGGGTCCAATCAGAGCTAAAGCCGCTGGCCTACACCACAGCCACAGCAATGCCAGGTTCAAGCCACGTCTGCAACCTACACCACAGCTCATGGCAACACTGGATCCTTAAGCCACTGAGCAAGGCCAGGGATTGAACCTGCATCCTCATGGATGCTAGTCAGATTCATTTCTGCTGAGCTATGAAGGGAACTCCACATGTATCTTTCTGAGTCATGGTTTTCTCTGGATAGATGCCCAGGAGTGGGATTGCTGGATCAAATGGTAGTTCTATTTTTAGTTTTTTGAGGAATCTCCATAATGTTTTCCAGAGTGGTTGCACCAATTTACATTCCCACCAACAATCTAATAGGGTTCCTTCTCTCCACACCCTCTCCAGCATGTATTGTTTGTAGACTTTTTGATGATGGCCATTCTGGCTGGTGTGAGGTGGTACCTCTTAGTAGTTTTGATTTGCATTTCTCAAAGAATTAGTGATGTTGAACATCTTTTCATGTGTGTTGTTGGCCATCTGTATGTCTTCTTTGGAGAATTGTCTGTTTAGACCTTCTGCCCATTTTCTGGTGTGCTTGTTCATATGGTAGTGCTATTTTTAATTGTTCAAGGAACTCTACTTTTTTTCCCATGGGGTCTGTACCAATTTACATTCCCATCAGCAGTGCACAAGTTTTCCTTTTACTCCACATCCTCACCAACATTTTTTATTTCTTGTCTTCTTGATAACAGTCATTCTAACAGGTGCGAGGTGCTATCCCTTTGTGGTTTTTATTTGCATTTCCCTGATGATTAATCATGTTGAGCACTTTTTCCTCTGTTGACCAGTTGTATGAATTCTTTGGAAAACTGTCTATTCAGGTCCTCTGCCCATTTTAAAATCAGAGGGTTTTTTGTTTCTTTGGTTTTGTTTGTTTGTTTGTTTTTCTTTATTGGCTTTTTTAGGGCCACACCCATTGCATATGGAGGTTCCCAGCCTAAGAGTTGAATCAGTGCTGTAAATTGCCGGCCTACACCACAGCCACAGCTACGCCAGATCTGAGCCTCCTCTGTGACCTACACCACAGGTCATGGCAATGCCAGATCCTTAACCCAATGATCCAGGCCAGGGATTGAACCCACATCCTCATGGGTACTAGTCAGGTTCTTTAACCACTGAGCACAATGGGAACGCCTAGTTTGTTTTTTTTCTTGTTTGACATTACTTCCTAATGTTGCATGAATTCTTTATGTATTTGGAATATTAATCCCTTTTCTGATGTGGTTTGCAAATATTCTCCCATTCATTAGGTTGCCTTTTCATTTTGTTGATGGTTTCCTCTGCTGTGCAAAAGCTTATAAGTTTGTTTTGATGTGTTTTAACTGGCACCAGCCCCATCCTCCACTCTCCAGATCCATGGTAGCTTTGAAAACTAACAGCTCCCAACCACAGTGAAAACTAGCAGGCTGCCAGCTCCAGGAGGGGGCAGAACGAGGGTTAGAGTTTTTCCTAAGCTCCATTACCAGAGAATTACCATTATTTGATCTGACTGATGATTCCTTGGAACCCCTACTTTAAGGCTATGTATTTGACCTTAGCGAGAGTTCAACCACTGTCAAAAGGCTTCTTTGAGAGCACTTGTCTCAAAAATTACAGGCAATTGTTTAAATTTACAGCTGCCTGAGGCAGGGAATACTAGTGGGGACAGACAATAGACCAGCCAAAAAATATAAAAGAAAAAACTGGGGAATAAAATATTCACAGGGGCTTTGAAAAGTTCTTAGGAAGCTAAAAGTCCACCAATGCCTAAAAATGAAAAAAGGAAAATAAAAATCTCTCCCGGTTTTCTCACATTGATTCTGTGTTTAGGCACTCCTTTATTGCCTAGCCAGGCAAGTTACAACTCTGCCTTCACCTTCACTTCCTGTTTGTGCTGACCTTAGAGATCAGCCAGAAAGGAAGGCTCAGACTCTTCTCAAGTCCTGTCTGAGCATGTGTCATGCCTAGGTTATATGCATGTCTATACACATAAATGTACCACCATACACAAGTACATTTGAATGCCCTAATTTCTCAGAGAAACTTTCCCTAAGCTTTTGGCAGGTTTATTATTATCTCTCAACCATATCTTTTGCCCTAAGCTACAGCAGTTTGTTCATTTGTTGTACAATTTTTTGAGGAATGCTACCTGTGTAGGCAATTTTCTGGCCTGAGCAAATTCCAAATTATGTTAAACAGACAAGCACCTTCTATCAATCTTTCAGGTGATACCTAAGACAGGTCAAAGCAGACAAACATGAGTCACCGTAAATAAGGTCTTCTCTACTCAAGACTGCTATCAAGGCTGAGGAATGGTGCAGGTCAAGTACAAGTAAAAATGTTGCAATGCATTCCTACCATTTTAAAGTTGGCTTTTTTTGATTCATTTTTCTCTTTGTTGCTGTAAACCTCCGTTTTCAACAATTCTGACTATGGTGACTCTTACATTTTTTGCTTGATTTTTTTCAGTGTTTCTATGGAGGGATAGGCCCCTGGAACTATCTAATCTGACATTTTTTACTGATGTCACCCCTTTAGTAAGGCAGGTCTATAACGAATGAATTATTTGTTTTTGTTTAGCTCAAAATAAGTTCATTTCCCCTTTGTCTTTGAAGGATAGTTTTATTGGATATAGAATACTTCATTTGACTTTTATTTTTCTCTCAGAACTTTGAATATATCCTCCTACCGAAACAGGAGGGGAGGGGAAGGCATGACTATTAAAAGAATGACAGCCATTGAGAAGAACAGTGGTTAGAACATTGACAAAAAGTGGTGAGAGCCTATTAGGCCTAAGATGGTAGAAGATTCAACTTCCAGTAGATCTTGAAACTCATTACATGCTCATTGTAACACATTAGCATGCTGAATGACATACTTACAGGTGCCATGGCAGTTCCAAGGCTGACCATAAGAGGCCAAAAAACTGGGCAGTGGCCCAATTCCTGGAAATGCCTACCCCTTCCCCAAAATAGTTGGAATAATCCTCCCACTTGTTAGCCCATAAAATTATCCAGACCATAAAAACTAACAACCCCACATGTCAAGCCAGCTCTCCCTTTCTGAGAAAGTCCTCATTCTGTCTATGGAATATGTATCTTTCTAAATAAGTTCACTTTCTCTTTACTATGGCTTGCTCTTTTCTCTCCTGCACAAAGCCACGAGCCCTCACTTGGAAGCCTCTCCCAGAAATTTACCCAAGACCCAAGACATGACCATCCATTAACATGCCATTTTCTTGCAACACTACTGCCTCCATGGTTTCTGATGAGAAATCAGCTCAATATTATTTAGACAAAAAGACTGATCTTCATCAAAATTAATAACATTTGTGCAGCAAATGGCATAACCAA
>SFGN01000170.1 GCA_004556565.1 Lachnospiraceae bacterium
CTGCACATTGGTGCCGGCTCCCATTTTCTGCGTGGAACCGATGAGCACACGCACCTGACCGGAGCGCACCTTGCCAAACAGCTCTTTCTTTTGCGCCTCGGAATTCGCCGTATGAATATAAGCGATTTCCTCTGCCGGAACGCCCTTGGCAATGAGCTTGTTTCGGAGATCATCGTAGACATTGAACTTGCCATCACCGTGGGGCGTAGACAAGTCGCAGAATACCATCTGTGTCGATTTCCGATCGGCGGTGCGCTGCCAAATATCAAAAACATTCTCCGCACACGCGCCCACCTTGCTTGTCTCGCTGTCGGGGAGCATATCGTTCATGAGCCGCTGATCCAGGGCGAGCTTTCTGCCATCATTGGTGATGAGGAGCATGTTGTCCACGCTGGAATCCACCATCTTATTGCGGACACGCTCAGCTCGTTCCGAAAGAGAGGCCACCATGTCCTTTTGCGTTTCCGATGGCTTCAAGACAACGCTGTGGTAATGGGCCTCCGGCACGGGGAGCTTGAGTATATCGGCTGTCTGAATATCTGCGGTCTCCTTGAACATTGCCATGAGCTCCGGTATATTATAGAACTTGGCAAACCTCGTTTTGGCGCGGTAGCCCGTGCCCTCGGGAACGAGTTTGTCAAGATGATTTTTGTAAGTTTTCTAAATTCAAATATTTATCCGCTGAAAAATCTCCCAACATCTCGTGTCTGCATATTTCTTGAAACACCGTATTCAAAGGCTTCTTCGCACTTTCCGATTGCTTCACATTTACAATAAAAGTGGTTTTACCTATTCGTGTTGTATAAGATAAAGTGTTTTCTTTCATATCGTCCGTTTCTCCTTTTCATAAATTGACTGTGGGGCATTCCGTTTAGAACACCCCACAAATACAGCCTGTTTCATCTGAACATATCAAGAAGTCATTAAGTTGCAAGTACAATGGAAATGGTTATCTTTCCATACCACGCTTGTTTCTTCGTGCCTTGATACGCTCCTGTCTTTCTTTTTCCCTTGCTTCTTTTTCGGCTCGTTCCTGTGCTTCCTTAAAAGAAAAAAGTTGCTTCACTTTTTCGGTAAAAAGTTTAGCAACTTCGGGGAAATGCTCCAACGCTTCAAGAAAAGGTCTGCACTTTTCTTTCAGTTCGTTGTATTTGGTTTTCATTCTTTCCAGTGCATTTGCACTGTCAAAATATTTCTGTCGGTAATAATTTGCACTCTGCTCCAATTTATTGATTTCCGCACGACTGGTAATGCCCTCTTTGGCAAGGGAAGTCAGCTCAGAATAATCCTCTTTGGAGATTGCCATTTTACCTGTGATTGTTTTCTGCCCCATACTGTCAATCTCGTTTAAGGTTTTGGAAATATGACGGGCAGGCTCATACTTAACCTGTTCCTTTTGAATACGCTTCTGCAACTTCTCCAATCGCTCTTTATCCTGTTTGATTTGATATTGCAGGGAAGTCAAATGCTCTGCCGTACTTCCGTATTCGCCACGCTGAAAGCCTTTGAACCCTTGTTCCGTCATATAGTGAAACAACTCATCTTGCAGTATGCTGTACGAAGCTCGGAACATCGGTTTCCCGTTCTTTCTTAGCAATGGATTTCCTTTTTCATCGGTCAGCGGAATATCCGATTTCCATTTCTTTGAATGGCTTATCTGATTAACAACCGCCTTGACCGTTCCTCGCAGTTCGGGGTCTTTGCAACGCTTACTCCATAAGATTTCTTTCTCCACCACAGGCAGAACCATAGCGTGAAGATGATAGTGGTAAACCTCTTTTCCAAGTTCTTCGGTTGCCGCTACATTGATTTCATCAGCGTGCATTACTGCCGATATAACATTGTCAGCACCGAATTTTTCTTCGATGAAATGATAGGCTTCTTCATAAAACTGCTTTGCGTATTCATAACCACCGTTACGCTCGAAGTACATCGTGTTCACATCAATCACAATCTCATTAAAGAGTGTTGCGTCTTTCCTTAACCCACGAAGCGACACCTGCCCGTCTGTTTCCATCTGCTTTAACTGTTCCATATAGGTCGGGGCAGTCGGTTTTTTGAAATGCACATTAAAGGGTATTCGTTCCACAATTACATTCATATTTTCATAGGTTTCATTCTTGCGTTCGTTGTGCCTTTCCGCCTTGCTCACATCAGAAGCGGTGTACTGTTTTACCCTTGCACAACTCATATCTGCCTTGTTGGTTTTTGCCATTTTGCTCTCCTTTCCAGACAGGGGCGAAGCCATTACACAACATTCTTTGAATGTGTGTAACCCACTATGACACTTTCAGACTTCGTCTGCAAAGATGTCGTAGGCAAGGGAGTTCCCCCTTGACCTCCTTTGATACCTCAATCATAAAAACAGACTGTCCCATCAGCAGACAGTCCGTTTTTATTCTCTCGGTATATCGCCCATCGGCAAAGACCAGTACCACAGAAAACCTTTCTTTCGGGAGATAACTCCTGCGTTCTTCTTTGCCTTTTTGATGGTCGATTTCTTGAACCCTGCGGCTTCAAGTTTTTCTTCACAATCCGAAGAAAGCATTTCTCCGTCTTTCAGCATTTCCATCAGAAATGCTTTCGCCTTGACTTCCTTATCGTTTGGTCTGCCGATTTTCGGTACAAGGGACTGGAACGCTTCTTCCGCCGTCATTTCCATTTCGGAAATGAAGTCCACACCTTTCTCTGACACCTCAAACAGAATGGCAGAGCCAGTCGGGGCAAGGTTGGATTTTACCTGCACCAAATACCTTTCCGCAGGTGCTTCTTTGTTCGGTGTGCGTGTGATTGCAAGAATACTTCTTGCAGCACCCGCAATATCAATAGAACCATTGGTACGATAAAGTGGATTGGTATCTCTCATCTTGTTCATATGAGCGATAATCACGATTGCACAGCCAGTATTCTTCGCAACCGCAATCAGATGATTAAACTCTGCTCGTGTTTCGTTGGCATTGTTCATTGAACAGTTCTCTCCGATATAGGAACTCATCGGGTCAAGAATTAAAAGTTTTGCGTGATACCTTTCGATTGCTTCAGCAATACGGTTATCCCCAAAGGATAAAGACTTTTCATCTTCCTTGATGAAGATAAGATTTTCTCCATTCCCACCGGCTGAATTAAATCGGGGTACTACCGTATCGTCTGCGTCATCTTCCGTTGTCTGATAGATGATAGTCATAGGCTCGGTTTCTTCCGTTTCAGTAAAGGGCAGAGGTTCGCCCTTAGAGAGTAGGGCGGCAATGGAAAGCATTAACTTGCTTTTTCCATCGCCCGGATCGCCCTGCAACAGCGTAACCTTGCCGAACGGAATATACGGATACCACAGCCATTTCACTTCTTTCGGTTCGATTTCACTTGCCTTGATAACTTCAAGAGGTACATTTACATTCATTTCATTTTCCGTCTGCTTCATTGTTCTTCGTTCTCCTTTTCGATAAATACTTCGGGCAAAGCACTACGATACAGCGGAAACTCTGCTTGCAGTCATTACTGCACTTTCTGCAAAGTTCGTTGTAGGTAATGCGATTTCTTTCATTCAGAAACAACGCCCACTCTTGTTTCCGTTTCTTGCTCATTCTCGGCATATCAATCCTCCTTTCCGCCTGAAAACAAAAAAACCACAGGGAAGATACTTACTGCCTTGTTTCTGTCATTTTTCGGGGCGAAAATCGGGCAAAATTGCCTTTCTAAGCCTTTCAAAAAATCACACAAGGTATTCGTACTAACCTGTGGTTATGTATGAAATTGTGGGGTTTTGGGTAACAGAAAACACCGTATTTCTACGATGTTTTCTGTCACATATATTCTATTTAAGATACTGACAAACTGGAATTTGAGTCTCTGTAAAGCTGGAATTAACCCATACAATTATTTTAATTTAGAGGTTCTTACGCAATTATCCGTATTTTGTAATTTTTC
>SFGN01000037.1 GCA_004556565.1 Lachnospiraceae bacterium
GTAATCGAGCATTCCACCGCCTACCCATTTTGAATGATCAAATTCCTTTGTTCTGCTTAACTTCGCTCTGGCTGCTCCTTTCAGGCTCCGTTCCCTCTTACGAATCAGTTCATCAGCCATTTCAATATCCGATGCCATAAATGCTGTTTGTATCCCGCATAGAAAGCTCTTTGCTCTTGGATTTATCAGCTGCAATTCTGCAAAGACCGCATCCAGATCGACTGTTGCATTATGCCTGATATCCGGAAGTAACCTGCTCCACTCATCATTTGCATAAGTATTCTCGCCTTCTGACAGCATGACATTGTATCTTACTCTTGCCATATACACCAGATTATTAAAATCGCAGGCAAGGTTCATCATATGTGCCAGCCTTTCACTTACTTTTTCCGATAGTTCAGCCGTCAAAGAAGCAAAATCGTCATATTCATTCAGATCAATATGATTTTTCAGCACATATTCCAAAAGAGACCCTTTCGTTGACTTCTGAATCTGCTTATCCAGATAGAATGCTTCCTCCTGCGTCAACTCTATTGTAAGGTTGTCTCGCCAGTCATCATGATAAATCGGAAGATTCCAGAATCTAATATTGCCGATATCTCCTGCATCAGAATCATCCTTATCATTTTCCTCTGCATCATCATTTCTATTTCCAAATCGGCTAACCTTCTTCTCTTCTCGAAGTTTCGTTGCCAATGAAACATATTCAGAAATAGATAAACCATGATCACAAAATATTCCATAGGTGCGAATACCATTCCAGTAAATGTCGGATGGCTTTCTAGCCACCCAGCCTTTCGGCAATACACGAGTTCCGATAACTCCCTCTGCCTTTGGATCCGCATTCAACAATCTAATACCACAATCTTTTTCAGCAGAATCAATTGCTCTAAGAATCCTATTCACGTCTTTGCCGTATCTGCCATCAACAGCCTCTCTCAAGACATATGGAACAATAAGGAAATATTTTGCCCTGGTCTGGATGGTAGATGTCCCAGGGAAAAAATAATTGGCAAAAGCATCACGAACTATACCTATTCCAAGTTCATCGACTGCTCCCTGTTCACTCAGAAGGTTAATCACATCCAAGGCCTTCTGCCTGTCTTCTTTTGAAAAATCTATCCATCCTAACTGCATGTTTTCACTTCCTTATTTCTTCGTCAAATATGTATCTTCCACATAAGTCTCCGGTGTCGCCTCGAACCTACAGTCTCCATTACCTGCCTCATCATATCAGGATCATCAAACAGTTTTCTGAAAAACTGGTCATTCTGCTCATATCTGTCTGCTGCCATATTCGGAAAATCCTTTTCAAATAACAGCATAAATGTTGCCCTGTCATTGTTCTTTGCGTAGCTCTGGTCTTAACTGTCCCTGAAGCTTTCCAAGATCACCAGCTGATCTTCCATCTCGGCATACTCTTTCAGAATTTCTTCAGTATCAGCTAATGCTCTTTTTAACTTTTTCGCTGCATCTCCGGTCTGCGAAGAATGTGCCTCATCAATAATAATCGCAAATCTTTTTTTTGCAGAATCCACTTCTTTATAGATTACCGGGAATTTCTGTAATGTAGTAATAATAATGCCTACACCATCATTGATTGCATCTCTAAGCTGTCCCGAATTTTTATCTACTTTCTTAACCACACCTTCCACATGGTCAAACTGATATACTGTAGACTGTAACTGACTGTCCAACACTCGTCTGTCAGTAACGATGATTACTGACTGGAAAATCTTATTGTCTTCATAATCATGGAGTCCGGTAAGTCTGTGTGCCAGCCATGCAATCGAATTGGACTTTCCTGAGCCTGCACTATGCTGGATCAGATAACTCTTACCTGAACCATTCTTTTTTACATCTTCCAACAGCTTTGTAACAACATCAAGCTGATGATACCTTGGGAAAATCATAGTCTCTTTCACAAGATTTCCATTTTTATCGTACTCCTGCTGCAAGTGCATATATTTCTGTAAAATTTCCATCAGACTGTCTTTGCAGAGTACTCTTTCCCAAAGATAAGCTGTATCATATCCATTTGGATTTACCGGATTACCTTTGCCACCTACTTTTCCGGCGCCATTACTTCCCTGATTAAATGGCAGGAAATAAGTGTGTGCGCCCTCAAGTCTTGTAGTCATATAAACATTGGTAAGGTCTACAGCGAAATGTACCAATACCCTTTCCTTAAAGGCAAAAATCGCATCCTTACCGGCACGATCAAACTTATACTGATTAATCGCATTTGTTGTATCCTGTCCTGTAAACTGACATTTCAATTCCATTCCTCTGCTACAGAAAGCATACCTCCGGTTCCACAGGCAGGATCATAAATCGTCTTTGCCACATTATTGCCAGAAAGGATGTCATTATCATCATAGAAGAGAATATTAACCATAAGTTGGATAACTTCTCTTGGAGTGTAATGCTGTCCTGCATCTTCATTATGAGACTCAGAGAATCTTCTTATAATTTCTTCAAAAATATATCCCATTTCAAGGTTAGAGATTTCATTCGGATGAAGATTTCCTCTGTCTGTTGTATATTCCTTTAAAACAATATACAGAATCCCCTTATTTGCCATCGTTGTGATGTGTCCATCAAACTTAAATTTTTCCAGAATATCCCGCACATTTGCTGAAAATTTATTCAGATACTCTCTAAAATTCTCCTCAATGTGGTCAGGATCATCCATAAGTCTTTCAAATGTATATTTACTTGTATTGTAAAAATCCTTTTTTGAAGCCTTACGAAGTAAAATATCTTTCATTGGAAGATTCTTTACTTCATCGTATTTCTGTAATACCGCATCCTTCGTATCTGAGAGAATACAGTCAAAACGTCTGATTACTGTAAGTGGTAATATAACATCTCCATATTCATGTGGTTTATATACACCGGTAAGCTTATCTGCTATTGCCCATATTAGGTCTGCTTTCTGATCTATTTTTGCACTTCTCGTAGCCATTTACATTTTCCTCCATAAGGTAATTTATAATCTCTCGGAATCTCTAAGCCAGTAAATACAAGGCTTTCAGATTCCTTTTTTATTAAAATCCCCCACTTTTTTTGTCAAAAACACTTGACAAATCGCTCAAAATTTGCGGCGAAGCCGATTGAATATATTTTTAGTTTATCGACTGGAGGGCGATTTTTATGTTACCTGTTAATTGTGGCAGTCATGCTGACTACCAAAACTTTGTTGTTACTAATCTTCGTAAATATTATCCTGATCCAAATACTCTTGCTCGTTCCACCTGGGATATCATTGAGCGTTTTTGGAATCTCGATTTATCTTTTACCGATACTTTTATGACTGATAAATATTCAAAATTCGGTCCTGTACCAAGAACTCCTTCTTGTATGCAACGTTCTTACCTTCTTTCCATTGACTTTAAAGTTACTTCATTAACGGAGTGGGCTGCTCAGCTTAAAATGAATCCTCTTTACGCCATTCTCAGTGGATTTGAACCTGGTAATACTCCAGGTGTTGGCACTTTTTATGATTTTATAAACCGCTTGTGGAATTCTGATGATGACCATATGTCACCACATATCCATCCTCTTAAAACCAAGGTTAAGAAGCCTAAAACAAAAGGCACGAAAGCTGATTCTGTGGAAAAAGTTACGGTTGCCGATCTTCTTCCTGTTTTAGAAAATACTGACTTTAAACTGGACGAACAGCCTTATTCTTCTCTCTTTGCAATCTATCAGAAAGAGTTCCTTGATGTTTCTGTATCCACAGGACTTATTCATTCGGATGCTTTGGCTTTAGCCGGTGATGGAACTCCTGTTGTAACTTCACACAGAGAACGAAAAAAGCGTATCTGTAAATGCAAAGAGAATGGCATTACTGACTGCAAATGTGACCGATACTTTTCCCAGCCTGATTGTGATATCGGCTGGGATTCTTCCCGCGACTGTTTTTATCATGGCTATGATCTGTACATGCTTGTTGATTCGCAAAGTGACTTACCGGTATTTCCTCATTTTTGCTGTGCTTCAAAACATGATTCACATGGATTCCTGCACGCTTTTTTCAGGATGAAATCTTTTCTTCCTGATTACACTGTTTCAAAAGTACTTTTGGATTCTGCACATGATGCCATGCCTTACTACCAATACTTCAAACGTGAAAACATAACGCCTTTTATTGACCTTAACGGAAAAGGTGGAAGACCTCCCGTTTACAAAAATGACTTTACGATTGATAAAGATGGTGTTCCTATTTGTCCTTCTGGATATCGTATGCGTCGAGATGGTATTGAAGTTGCTAAAGGCAGAATGAAATTCAAATGTCCTAAGATCAGTCACGCCGGTGGCTATATCTCCTGTACATGCGAAAACCCTTGTTCAAATGCTAAATACGGACGTACCGTCCATCTAGTTCTGAAAGATAATCCAAGATTGTTTAATAATCCACCAAGAAGTAGTAAGGAATGGAAACTAGAATACAATGCAAGAACTTCTGCTGAGCGTTCTAACAAACGCGAGAAATTAGATTTTAAATTAGAAGACGGCAGACACCGCTCAACTAAGATGTGGTACTGCCGCCTCTATCACATCCTGATGTTACAGCATCTGGATGCATGGGATTTGCCATCTGAATCAACCCTCAAAAAAATGATTTTGGATGTAGCATAATCCTGTAGATTATTATATCTCATTTTTTGAAACATAGCGACAGTTATGTTTATTTCTTGCGTTCATTTTTACGTTCAAGAATAATATTTACTTGTCAAAGTTCAATGCCAGAGTTTTGCTAGCATGATCACTCAAGATTCCGAGAGATCATAATTTACTTTTCTTTGTTATCTGGTACATAGTCAATCAAATCTCCAAAGTTACAATCCAACTCTTTGCAGATTTTTTCCAAAACAGATAGTTTCACCGACTCGCAGTTTGTCATCTTTGCTATTGTACTGGAGCTAAGACCAGTCTTGGCACACAAATCTCCTTTTTTCATTCCGTGGTCAATTAACTGTTTCCATAATCCATTATAACTAATTGCCATCCTCTTTTCCTCCGTTTAATGTGCAATCAATATCAAAATTTTTTTATCACACAAAAAACTCCTTGTACAATTCGCATTTACAAATATCACATATCTTTTTTCAAATATTGAATATCTTTTTTAATTTATTCACAAACCTTTTGAATTTATCTGCTACAGATACTCTTTTCCTAATTGATGTGGTTAGAAGAAAAACATCTCCAATCTGCTTTCATTATAACGTTCAATCCATATTTACGCATTAAAAAAGGATGCAGGGATTGACTCCCTACATCCTTCATTAGAATTATAATATTATACTTATCTCACACCCCGATCAGCCCCTCTCTCCGGCTTATCTTTTCCCTGCTTTTCTTGAATAATCCTCTTATTAATCTCAAGCCGTTCATGAATGGATAATTTCTTATCTTTTCCAACTACCGCCTGCTTCTGTTGTACCTGTTTCCTATCTGCTTTTCCTGCATCCTTGACCACTGCATTCGCTTCGGTACTTGTTCCCCGCTCATCTGCTCTTCCTTCATTTCTTTCCGTTATCTGCTGTTCTCGTCTCTCTTTCACACCTTTTTCTTCCAGATTGCAAAAGCTCTGCAGATACGGAAGCACATGATTCTGCATGTCTGTCAGATCTTCCATATATTTTTGGAACTCTTCACTTCCTTTACCTTTCTGGTAATTGATCCAATACTCATCTGTAAGCTTCATTTCATTATCATACTTCAACTGACTCACAATACCGCCATGTCCATTTCCAATATCTATTGACTTCTTGAAATGATGCAGCATCTGTTCACCTTTTTCCGCATAATATACAGTCACATATATCTTTGTGATTTTTGTAGGTTCCTCTGTCTTCGAATCACGTTTTGCATACCATTCTTTATCCATTTCTGCTGTTTTTGCATCCAGCTCGGATAACTTCTGACATCTTGGATTCATGAGAGCACTTTCTTCACAATAGTTTACATACACCATTGGTTCCAGATTCTTTGGAAACTCCGGCTCATAGACTTTCAGTCTTTCAATCAATACACCTGCACGCACAGACTGGTCACATTCTTCGTCTACAATATCCTTCAGATAAGAAATATAAGAATGTGTATTGCCACTCTGCAAATCCAACATCACCTCTTGTACCGTATTTTCTCCCGTCTCCACATTATCTCGATACTCATACGGATCAAAAGCTTCTGCAATCTCATCCAATGCCTCTGCCAACTGTTCTGTGGTCATCTTCTCTGGATACATTGCTTCCCGAACATCCCGCATTGGTACATACTTATAGTCCGGCAATGCATCATGAATTTTCTCAATCCCTTCCCGTATCAGTGCAAGTTCTCCATAAAATCGAACATCGTCCATCAGATTTCCAAGTACTGTATTTCCTTTTACGATTGCAAATTCAGCATCATCATAGTAACTGTCTTCCGGATCACGATAGATAATCCCCATACTGCATACTCGATAGGCATTCTCAGGATTCTCCCTATATTTTTCATAAACCGCAGCAATCTGATTAACATCGGTACTTTTTTCATAAGCTCCCATATCATGGAACTCATCACATTCTGCGGCAAAGTATTCCAGATACGGTTCTTTCTTCGGTGGCATATTATTGAGGACATTATCAATCATGTTATAATTTGCCTCTTCCAGTTCTTCTACCTTTGCCAATGGCTTATATTCGCCCTGGCTTTTCTGAATCTCTGCCATTACAACCTCATCCATTTCTTCTACCTTTTCCATCAACTGATCATAATCCCCACGGATGCGTTCTCCAGTCCATCCTTCGTCTTCCAAAAGTTCCTCTGCCGCTTCTTCAATAGAAATTTCACCATTTTCATAGACGCCACCATCCATCAGGCGGAAATCTTCATCGTAAAAGGAATAATCATATCCTCCTTCTGTTCTCTGAATAGCAAAGTAACGTTCTCCTACCTCATATGCCAGTTCACTAAGAACCTGTTCTTCCAGATTCAGGAAAGAATCTAGCTGTTCAAAACTGATACTGTCTACAAAATGAGCGGTTACCTTTCCCCCCTCATTCAGAACTACGATATCACTGACAGACAGGGAATGTCCTCGAAAGTCTTCTGGTCTGTCGATGTTGAATCGTTCAAATATATCATCTAGCGACATATTTCCAAATAATTCTCCCACATAGACCAGTTCATAGTCTTCTTTTTTAATCTGCATCCCGTGACTTTCAATGAAGCTCATATTCATAAACGCATAGTTTTCACCTGGCAAACCATCTCTTATTTGATAAATACCGAATGTTCGTCTTGTCCCTAATAGCAGATTTGCCTCTTTCAAAGACTGAATCTGCGGATATTTCTGCATCTCCCATTCCAAATTGCGGAATCGTTCCAGTTCTTCTGTAGACATCTGATAATGCTCCGGACCTCGTTCAATCTCCATTCGCTCTGTAACATAGATTGGTGATGAAAAATTGGTAATCAGATAGATATCTGCTCCGGCATCATATAATTTCAGAGCTTCTTCCTGTCCAATCACATTCATCGGCTCCTGAAATGCTCCAAAATCTTCATCTGCATAATCCAGATCCTGATCCCTTATCCGTTCCCACATCTGTGATTCCATGCCAAACAGCCCTTCATGTGCCTGTATCATTTCTTTACTTGCATACTCTCCCTTGCTGCCATCACTACCCAGGCAATAGATTTTAGAACCCATTCTGTGATAATCCAGGGCTGCTGCTTTTCTAAGCGGCACCATATCCTCTGCTGTATATCCATAATCCCGAAGTTCCAGCTTGCCTATGGTTGGATCTGGTAAGTCCTGAATATCCATTTGGGCATCATCCAGAAGTTCCTCTACTCTATCTTCATCTGACCGATTGACTGCATCTGCCAGATTTCTTACCAGCGTCCTTACTTTCTCTTCTTCGCCAACCAGATTTGCATATTCAAAAATCTGTTCTTTTACGTCCGCTGGAATTGCTATTCCCATGTGTTCTGCACGGTCTATTTGTTCCTGTGTATATTCCTGCATTTTCTGCGTTTCTATTCCTGTTATCATGTTTCTCGCCATATAAGTTCCTCCTGTATTCCCAAAAGTGGCATAACCGGCAGAACATTCTTTCTACCAAATTATGCCATCTTTCCTGTTTTCTTATTCCAGACCGAAGTCCCTTTTTCTATCTTCCCTGCCATTCTCGCTTTCCCGCTGGCTTTTTTCTTTATAAATCTGCAATTTCTCATGGATAGAACCACGTGCCGGTCGTTCTTCTTTCTCTTTCGATTCTGACTGCTCTGCTTCTGTGTCTTCCCGTTCATCCATATTAAGAAGGGCATTTAGTTCTGACAGTCGCTCCAGTTTCTGGTTCAGTTCCTCTTCTTTTGTGAATGGCTTTCCAACTTCCTCTTTGGCATTTGTAAGCTGCTCCTGTACCGTTTCCAATCGTTGCTCCGCTTCTGCCAGTTTCTCCGGATAGCTTTCCAGAAGATTATTGATACGGGTGATATTTCCCAGGGCATCTGCTCCCAGATGAACTTTCGATACCGATTCATGCTTCACAGACAGGATAAACTCCTTACTCCAGCTGTCGAACTGGATTCTCATGTTGAATCCCTGATAGTTTCCGATATCCATTGCTGCATCGACTGCTTTCATGTCCTTGCAGACTGCCAGTAGTGCCGCTCCTGCTTCTTTCTTTTCTGTAAATACTTTGCCGCTGATCTCCATGGAAAACTGTTCTGGATCTGTGATTTTATGCTCCTGATAATGGGCAATATCCGCTTTGTAGCTATCAATAGTCTCGGTCAATTTTGCAATCTGCTGTGGAAAATTTCTTGCAATATCATCTTCCAGACGGTACTGGTTATTCATGTGATTGGCTTTTAAAAGTTTCAGTTTTGCCACATCCACGTCCAGTGCCATCTTTTCTTTTACTGCCGGATTTCCAGTTGCCAGTGCCTTAACCTCTGCATAGGACAGTGCCGCTTCGTCCACATCTTCGCAGCTTCTGACCGGTGCTTTGCTCGTCATAATCTGGGAGATGAACTTCTGTTTATTTTCGATCAACTGCCACATGTAGCTGTCGAAGGTGGATTCTGTCACATACCGAAAGATATGAACCTTTTTATTGTGATTTCCCTGCCGGATGATACGTCCTTCCCTCTGCTCCAGATCAGACGGTTTCCAGCCAATATCCAGATGATGCAGAGCAATCAGACGATCCTGCACGTTGGTACCGGCACCCATCTTTGCTGTTGAACCAATCAAAAAACGAACCTGCCCAGATTTTACTTTTCCAAACAGCTCCGTCTTCTTTGCTTCGGTATTTGCATCATGAATGAATGCAATTTCTTTTTCCGGTACACCTTTCGCCATCAGCTTCTGTTTCAAGTCATCGTAAACATTGAAACTGCCATCGCCTTTCGGTGTGCTCAAGTCACAAAAAATGATCTGCGCCGATTTCTGTACAACTGTATCTTTCCAGATTTCATAGCTTTTTTCTGCACAGACCGACACTTTACTGCCCGGATCGTCTGGCAATAGTTCATTGACCAATCGCTGATCCAGTGCCAGTTTTCTTCCGTCATTGGTAATTTTCAGCATATTGTCTACACTAGCATCTACGCCACCGTTTCTTACCACTTCCGCACGCTCTCCTAGGCTTGCTACGATTTCTTTCTGCTGTTCTGTTGGTTTCAATACTACAGTTTCGTATTCTGCTTCCGGTACTGGAAGATTCAACTGATCCGAAGTCTTGATATCTGCAATCTCCTTGAACATATTCATCAGTTCCGGGATATTATAGAATCTGGCGAATCTGGATTTTGCTCGGTATCCGGTTCCTTCCGGTGCAAGTTCAATGCTGGTCACAACCTCTCCAAACGTGGATGCCCAGGAATCAAATAATCCCAAGCCCATATTCTGTAATTTGCTGTTCTGCAGATATCTCTGCATGACATAAAGTTCCGTCATGCTGTTGCTGATCGGTGTGCCCGTTGCAAAGGTAATGCCTTTTCCACCGGTAATCTCATCCAGATACTGACATTTATTAAACATATCTGCTGATTTCTGTGCTTCGTTCTGGGCAATTCCGGCTACATTTCTCATTTTTGTATAAAGGAACGCATTTTTATAACTGTGTGCCTCGTCTACATACAGATGATCCACTCCCAGTTCTTCAAAGGTAACTACATTATCCTTTTTCTCTTTCTGATTCAGCTTCTCCAGTCTTGTCATCAGCGTTTTTCTGGTCTTTTCAATCTGCTTTACCGTATAGCGGCCGCCATCCTGCTCATATCTTGCACTCTGGATTGCGATTTCCAGATCGTCAATCTGCTTCCGCAGCATGGCTTCCTGCCTCTCATCAGAGATTGGGATACGCTCAAACTGGGAATGACCGATGATAATCGCATCATAGTTTCCCATAGCGATTCTGGCACAGAACTTTTTCCGGTTCGCCGGTTCAAAATCTTTCTTGGTTGCCACCAGGATATTGGCTCCCGGATATAACTGCAGGAACTCGGCTCCCCACTGCTCTGTCAGATGGTTCGGCACGACAAATAGATTCTTTTGTGATAATCCCAGACGTTTGCTCTCCATTGCAGCCGCTACCATCTCGTAGGTCTTCCCAGCTCCTACTACATGAGCCAGAAGCACATTATCCCCGTAAAGCTGATGTGCGACAGCATTTTTCTGATGTGGGCGAAGTTCAATTTCCGGGTTCATTCCTGGGAAAGTCAGATGACTGCCATCGTATTCACGGGGACGGATACTGTTAAACCGTTCATTATAAACTCTTACCAGTCTTTCACGTCTCTGTTGATCTTTGAAAATCCAATCCTTAAATGCTGCTTTCATGGCATCCTGTTTCTGTGATGCCAGCATAGTTTCTTTTTTATTGAGGACACGAATCTCATCCCCATTTTCATTGACACTCTTATCATAGATACGAACATCTTTCAGATTCAGTGTATCTTCCAGAATCCGGTAAGCATTTGCCCTCTCGGTTCCATACGTTGCATAGGCAAACGCATTTCTTGGACTGTCTGCATTTTTCCCGGTAATCCGCCACTCACCATTCACCTCAGAATATTTTACCTGTATCTCCTTCTGTGCAAGATACCACGGAGTATGAAGCAGTTCCCTCATAAAGTCCTGATAATCCGATGGTTCAATCCAGGTTGCCCCAATCCTTACTTCGATTTCAGATGCTTCCAGTTCTCTTGGCTGAACTGCTTCCAATGCACGGACATTCGGTGTGAATTCCGGGTGATTCTCTGCAAAGGTTCTTGCTGTGTTTAACTTCTCCCTGACATTTCCAGATAAATACTCATCTCCACTCTCCCACTGGTCTGTCAGTGGGTTCTTAAATATAACTCCAACCAGTTCCTCCGTGATTTTTTCTTCTGTCTTTCCTGTCAGCTGTGCCATATAGGACAGATCCACCTTTGCTCTTTCATTCAATGATAATGCTAAGGCTTCTGTCGCAGTTTCCACACTGGTTACCGCCACTGCCTTTTTGATGGTTCGTTTCGTAAACATGTCTGCTTTTCGCTTCAATGTTCCATCTTCGTTCAGGTCTTCCAGAGAACACAACAGACAATAAGAAGCGTCATCAGAAAACGCCCGCTTGTTTGCATTACTTCCGATGACTCCATACTTTGCTGTGTAAGCATCATATACTTGATTCAATTTCTCCTGCTGTTTGTGAATTTCTTCATCTGTTACGGATTCTTCCATCTGCATGGCAATCAGTTCACGCACCGTGTCTCGGATCTCCACCATACCTTTTACACGTTCTGCAGTAGCGGCAGGCATCTTTACCTGATTCATCAGAGAGTTAACACGGTAATATACCTGATCATCTACAACCGCATAACTGTAATTACGAACATTCGGATCTGCCGGGATACTCTCTGGTACATCATCCAGTTCTGCATCCACATCAACTGCAGGTGCCATATTTCCATGAATATTCCTGACAGCTTCTGCAAGCTGGACTTCAAGATCAGCACCTTCTATCGGCATACAGGTTGTTTCCATACCATACGGACCGGATACCTCTTTCATCTCACCCAGAATCATTTCCGGATGGTCTGCAAAATACTGATTGACCGTAATTCCATTGGCATCACTTCCAAGATTCACCCACTCCGGCATCTCTTTTGTCATGCTGTCACGCTTCTGGAAGAATAAAATATCTGCACTGACTTCCGTTCCTGCATTTGCTTTGAATGCTGTGTTCGGCAGGCGGATGGCTCCAAGGAGATCGGCACGTTCTGCCAGATACTTTCGGACTTCCGGTGATGCTTTATCCATGGTTCCTTTTGTTGTGATCAAAGCTGCCACACCACCCGGACGCAACTGGTCGATTGTCTTTGCCAGAAAATAATCGTGAATCATAAAATTATAGCGGTCATATTGCCTGTCATTCACTTTATAAGCTCCAAATGGCACATTTCCGATTGCCACATCGAAGAAATCATTCGGATAATCTGTCTTCTCAAAACCTTTAATCTGGATATTGGCATCTGGGTAAAGCAGTTTTGCAATTCTACCGCTGATACTGTCCAGTTCCACACCATAGAGTTTTGACTGGTTCAGCTTCTCAGGAAGCATTCCAAAGAAGTTACCAACACCCATGGATGGCTCCAGGATATTTCCTTTTGTAAATCCCAGATTTTCCAACGCCTGATACATACTTTCAATCACGATTGGCTGTGTGTAATGGGCATTTAAGGTAGAAGCTCTGGCTGCTGCATATTCTTCCGGTGTAAGGACTGTCTTTAATTCCAGATATTCCGTCTCCCATGCGGATTTTGTTTCATCGAAAGCATCAGCAAGACCTCCCCAGCCTACATATCGGGATAAAATCTCCTGTTCGTCTGGTGTGGCATTGCGGTTTTCTTCCTCGCATTTCTTTAAAAGCTGGATTGCCATGATATTAGCACGGAACTTTTCCTTTGGTGTTCCCTGTCCCAGTTCATCATCTGTGATATGGAAGTTTGTTGCTGGAATATCAGACTGTTCTGGTGTTATATCTTCCTTTTTTTCTGCATCTTCTACTGCTTCCGGTTGTGTCTCAACCTCCGACGGTTCCTGATTTTCCTCTCGTATTTCCTGCTGATCAGAGCCTTCCTGCTCCACTTCCAAAGCCTGCTGAGCTCCTTCCAGATCCGCCTGTCTCTGTGCTTCCTGCCGTTCTTCATACTTTTCCAGTTCTTCCGGTGATAAGAAATCATCGGTGCGAATCAGCTGACGGACACGTTCTGCAACCTTATTCCACTTTAATAGAACTTCTACATCTGGACTGCCAATCTTCCCTTTCGCAAGTTTTAATCCTTTCGCATCATGGGAAGCATCGGATTCATACGCTCCCGGTATCCCAGGTGCTGCTCCACCTGTACCATACTCATTTTTCAGAAACTCAGCTGCATCCTTTATATCGTGATGTTCCATGAAATACTCATAGATCCGATTCCGTCCTCCGGCAGTGATCCCGCCTCTTCTAAGGACTGCATCTATCTCATCCTGTGTGATAAAGGAAAGGGCCGGACGTTCGACCGTAAATTTCTGGTCTACCCAGGAACGCTCCCTCTGGAGATCCTGAAAACGCTGGAAATATTCCGGATTATGCTGAATCTCCCACCTGCGATAATCTTCTGGATTCTCATCCATATCTTTCTGCAGCCATTCAAAGCGATGGGCAATTGCATCTGCTTCCGCTGAATCTGTCCAAGCTTCCCGCACGACATCCTGCCAATCCGAATATGATTGCTGCTCCTCCCGGTTTCTGCTGGTATCCCGAAAATGGAGTGCAAGAAGATTGGTCATTTCTTCCTGCTCCTGTTCAATGGCGTTATTGGAAATCAGATTATCCACGTAACTTCTATCCTCATACATATCCCGGATTCTGTCCGCCGCTTCTTCCCACGTAACCATGCGATCAAAGTTTCTTCTGGCGGAATCTCCCCGTCGGATACGGATACCATCATTGTCATACCAGATACTGATTTTCTGTCCATCTATGGTAAATCCTTTTCCACCTGTTTCATATTCCTCCTTCAGGAAGTTCTGCATTTCTTCATTATCCAGACCTTCAATCAGTCTTGCCGTAATATGAAACAGTGTATTTTTCTGTCCACTTCCCGTGCGGAGAATATCATCTACTACTTCATCAGAAATAAGAAAAGCGGCTGGCTGTTCTAATGCAGCTACCGCTTTCCTTATTTCTCCTAACTGTTCCTCTTCTGTCGGGAACAGACTTAATTGTAAATAATCTCCTGAATTACCAGTTCCTCTGCCTGTGCTTTGATCTGGTTCATGTGTCTGGTCCATGCCATCCCGTCTGCCATTTTGTCCGGTGCCGGGTTTTTCTCCAGAAGTTCTGACATCAGGTTGTCTACTCTCTGCCTTGCCTGGCTGTCGATTTCCATCAGATGACTGTCCAGACGGTTCTGTAAGGTCAGAATGTTGAATCTGGCTACTTTGTGGTTTCTCAGATACTCTTTCCTCATCAATCCGTACTTCCCGATCGTTCCTCTCGTCTCCTCCAGACTGATATCCGGAATCTGGTACTCTCCATTCTGGCTGTAAGTGATCTCTCTCATGCTCTGTTTCCTCCTTATTTTCTCCTCTATCTTCTGTGTTCCTTGTTTTGCTTTCACGAATTAACGTGTTAAATTCATTATAAGCTACTTCTTTTTCTTTTGCAACCGTTTTCAGATCTTTTTCCAAGTCATTCAACACATATCGTCCAATCTGCATCAATACCGGTCTGCTGATCTCATTCACAGAACTTCCAAGGTGTCCAATAACCTTTAACTGGTTAAAATCTGTAATATGACGAAAATCCTCTGCATCAAGATATTCCTGCACATCCAGTCCGCATCGGTTCAGTAACACATACCAGACACTGTTTGTCATCAGTTCCCGGAACTCCACTTTCTGATTCTGTTCATCCAGATCTTCCAGAAAAGTGCCGGCTACATCCATTTGCAGTTCGTCGAAAGCATCCGGCAACCAGGCCTGCACACTTTCTTCTGCCGCCTGGTGAAGAACCTCTGCTAATCCTCCCTCTGTTGCTTCCAGTGCCAGCCGCTCCTGCAGATAATCTGCCACCAGTTGTTCTCCTTCTGGATTAAGATTCCATAACTGCGGATCTCTGCCCAGATTTTTTACCTTATAAGTATCCTGCACATCAAAAACATATCGGAGTTTCGTTTTTGGTCCGGATGTGTTATCTATCAGGGCAATTCCTTTAGAACCCTTTTTAATCCATCGGTACATCTTCTGGTTCCAGATTTCCATGGATGCCACGGCTGTTGCTCCCGGACGCTGTGCATAGATCAAGAGCTGTTCCGGAAAAGTGTACCGGTACAGCCTGGATGCAGTATTTAGAAACCGCATCCATTCCTGCGGATTGGCAGCAACATCCTTTGCCACTTCCTCCGTCAGAAGTTCCATTGCATATAATTTATTTGCCATCTGTTACTCCCTTTCTTCTTCCCACTTTTCTTCTACAACATCGGCAATCCGTTCCATTGCCCTTGTCATAGAAGGAAAATTACTACTGTTACTTGCTTTTCCAATCTGATCAATAAGAAATTCCGGCATATCTGCAAGTGCTCCGGCAATCATAGCCTTTACCCGGATATCCTCCAGCATAAGAAGCTCTTTTACACCAAATTCTTCACCAAATACATCCTGATATCTCCGTAAGTCATCCAAAAGATATTCCGGTTTTAAATCTCTATCCATTTCCTTTCTTTTATCATCACCATATAAACACCAGTCCATATTCTTTTCTCCTCCATCTTCATAAAATTAGGGACTGCTCACACAGTCCCCTCAAAATCATCGTTATTTCTCGTTATAATACTGAGGCAAGGTCTTTCGCCCTATTCTTTGGGATTGTATCTGTCCCTTTTGCTTTGATCTCCGCCTTGGCTTTCTCCAGTTTTCCATGGATTCCACCTTTTGCTTCTGTTCTCCCAGTTGCTTTTTCTGCTGCTTTTTCTTTCTCCAGACGTGCTTCCCTGCGTTCGGCATTTTCCATAACTGCTGTCTTTCCATCACAGAACTGAACCTTATCCGAAAGCTGTTCCTGCCTCTCTACCTGCGTCTCATTGACTTCCTGTACCATGGCATTTAATTCCGGTACTTCAAACATTCCGTTATCAGGAAGAATCAGCACCTCATGAATTGAAGAGGGAAGAACAAAATAATCACTTCCCAGGCATTCACCGATCTGCTTACGAATATCTTCCTGCAGTAACAGTGATGCACCATTCATTTTTTGTGCATTTGAAAGACAGAACATTGGATTTTCCATTGCTTCAACATTCAGTTTTTCATTCAAAAGATTTTCTGCTTCTTCACCAAAAATCATGGATTTTATCATTTCATTCATGTCCATCAAAACAACACCACGATTTCTGTCTGCCGCCACTGCATCTGCCTGGATTTGTTCTGCTGTCACACCCCATTCATTCATAAGATTGACAGTAACCGGAATACTACCAATTCCTCCCTCGTTTTCTTCCACATTCACTGCGTAATATGCTGCAAAATCTCCATGTTCGGTAACAACTTTATCAGCCAGGCGTTCTTCATTCCATTCCCGGTCACAGATTCTCACCTGTAATTTGTCCTTCATTTTTTCATAATCCAAAATATCCGGAAGACCCATATTGATAAATGCCGCTTTGTCCTGCACTTCAATACGCATATCTGCCACATCACCCACACAGGAATCCAGATTTTTTCCATTGACATATTCCATATAAAGAGAATCCAGATATACCATCGGCACAGCTCTTTGATCACCCTGTGGAATTGAAATGCCAGTCAACCTTAATCCATTATTTTTTGCAACTTCTTCAATACGGATTTCTCCATTCTGATATGAATCCGGCAAATAGTCTTTTACATTATCTTTGACATATTCATAAAATTCTTTTCTGTTCATCATACGCTTTTACCCCTTTCTGATCATGTGATGGTTCATTCTTTTCCTGCTGACCATCTGCTCGGCTTTTTTCTGATAAGCCATCATTCTTTTTAAAGTTCTCTCCTGGTTCTTTCTTGCTTCCTGTCTCTTTTCCATTGTTTTCATCATATTTTTCTGTCCCTTTCTGTGAATTTTTGTATTTTAAAGGGAGCCCTGATTCAGGGCCCCCTTTACTGAGGATTACTGTTTTCTGATTTTCTTTCTGCT
This sequence comes from Lachnospiraceae bacterium, assembly GCA_004556565.1. Classification (GTDB taxonomy): domain Bacteria; phylum Bacillota; class Clostridia; order Lachnospirales; family Lachnospiraceae; genus Schaedlerella. The sequence continues at coordinate 17,211 of SFGN01000037.1, forward strand.
GATATAAAGTCCTGCCATGCCTCCGGTAGAGATAAGCAGAAGCAGAATCGGCAGCCAGATATTTGTGTTATCTCCTGTCTTCGGTGCATCTGATACCTTCGTCTCTTCATGGGACTGCGGCACATCTGGTGTGCTTGGTGTTTCCGGAACTTCCGGTTTCTCATTTGTCAGATTGGAAGTAACTTCTACAACCGGCGTACTGTCGTCTGCGTAGGCAAATGTCACTTCATGCTTGGTCTGATCCAGTGTGTATCCATCCAGTGTTTTTGTCTCCACCAGATAATACTTGATTGCTGTATCATATTTGCCGTTCTTGAATGCGGCAATCTCATACAGCTTACTCTCGGCATGACCGGCAGCATCTGTTTTTAAGGTTTCCAGGACCTTTCCTTTGCTGTCACGGAATTCAAATTCTACTCCTTTCAGCGGTTCCCCAGATGATTTATCTGTCTTATTGAGAATGACTTTTCCCTTGGCAGTATCATCTTTCATAACCACTTTCTGGATTTCTCCAGTATCCTTCACCTCAAATGTCACATCCGATGTCAGAAGATATCCTTTTGGTGCCTGTTCCTCTCGTAAGGTGTATCTACCAATTGGCAGTTTTTCAATATAGTGTGCCTCCTCTGTGGAAGTCCAGCTCTCTACTACCTGATCGTCCTTATCAAGAATCGTTATTTTTGCACCAGGAATCTCTGTATCTCCTGTGATATCTGTCTTGCTGATCTGAACCTTGGTCACATCATCTTTCATCTCATGCTTCTGAATCTCAGCTGTATTCTCAACCGTAAAGGTAATGCTCTCTGCAGTAACATATCCGTCTGCCGGTTTTGTTTCCGTCATGGTATACTCATTACCTACAACAAGTTCTTTGATCACATGAGATTCTTCTGTAGAAGTCCATTCATCCACAACATTTCCATCTGCATCCGTCACTTTCAGGTGTGCACCTGGAAGTTCTTTGCCTGTGGTCAGGTCTGTTTTTGTCAGTTCCACTGTGGTCGGCTGATTTTCAAACGTAAAATCATAGCTTACTTCTGCCTGATCTTCTCCGGCATATTCAAAGGTAAACTCCTGCACTTCTTCCGTTGTCACAAATCCGTCCGGTGCACTGTTCTCTTTTACATAATATTTTCCATCTACTGGAAGATCTGCCGCAAAAGTGATCTGTCCTTTCTCATCGGTTGCTTTCTGCTCGATGAGGGAATCTTTCTCAAGCAACACATCTCCGTTTACATTTTTGATATCTTCACTGGTATAAAGGCCGAAGACGCCGCCTGCAAGAACACGGTCTGTATCTTTTTCTTTCTTCAGAACAGTAACCTTTACTTTCTGACGGGTATTCTGCCATTTTTCATCATAAGTGATTACCGGTGTGTCCTGATCACGGTAGGAAAGATCAACATATCTCGGTTCTCCATCCAATACATAGCCATGGGCAGTTTTAACTTCTTTCACATAGTATTTGCCTGCCGGGAGATTATCCATCTGTGCAATACCATTGGAATCTGTAGTAATAGTTCCTACTTTTTCATCTGCTTTGTAATAATCTTTGCTGACACCATCTGCCGCTTTGATATCTTCCGCAGCAAATACATCGAAAGTCACATCTGTAAGGCTTCCGGTTACATATTCGAAGAGATGCTCCACAGTGCCTTTTACATTGTCCAGAAGTGTCACTTTATCCAAAAATTCTCCATTTTTGTTGATGATTAAAAGTCCTGTCGGCACTTCATCTTTCATTTCTACCTTCTGAATCTCTGCGGTATCTTCCAGTGTGAACTTCACATCCGTTGCTTTCAGATATCCATACGGTGCGATTTCTTCACGAAGGGTATATTCCTCCCCAACGGTCAGTCGTTTAATCACATGTGGCTGGTCTTTTACAGAAGTCCACTGATCTACGACATTCTCCTCTCTATCAAGAACGGTGAGTTTTGCTCCATCCAGTTCCACACCTGTTGTCACATCTGATTTTGTAATTTCAACCGTTGTCGGCTGATTCTTCTTCACTGTTTTCAGTTTTACTGTCTTCACGTCCTGTCCCTGATAAGAAGCATCCAGATTCAGAACTTCATCGGAAGAAACGAATCCTGCCGGTGCCTTTAACTCTTTTACATAATACTGTCCGAGTGGCAGATCCAGCGTACAGGAAGCAATTCCATCTTTATCAGAAGTCATTTCCTGTAACAGGGTATCAGCGTTGACAATGACTTTGCCTTCTGCTTTGATATCATCTTTGTTATAAATGCCAAAGACTGCACCTTCTACCGTTGCTCCGTTTTCTGCATCCTGTTTTTCTACCTGGATTGCAACTTTCTGTCTGTCATCACCAACAGTCACTTCCTGTTCGATCACAGGTGTATCCTGATCTGCATAGACAAATGCTACATCCGATCTGTCATGGTTCAGAACAAATCCTTCCGGTGCTGTTTTTTCTACCACATAGTAAGAACCAAGCGGCAGGTTATCTGCAACTGCTTTTCCGTCTTCCCCGGTCGTTACCGTTGTTACCAGAGCATCTTTTGCATAAATCAGCTGTCTGTTTCCATTTTCATCTTTCTGATAATCCGGTGTGTAGATATTTTCCGCTGCATAGACGTTAAACTCTGCACCTTTCAGATATTTTTCTTCATAAACAAAATCCTTTTTGAATCCACTCAGCATCTCACCTTTTTTATAGATCGTCAGCTTTCCTTTTACCGGATGATTCTCGTAATCAACTGTGATAATGGCATCGCCGCTTTCTGAATCCATCTGATAAGCAGTGTTTGCATCAACAGCAATCTCCATATAATTCTTGTTGATTGTGTACCCTTCCGGTGCGTTGACTTCCTCAATCCGGTAATGTCCGATTTTCAGGTTCTTTGGCATGATCAGATAACCCTGACTGTCTGTAAAATAGGACTTGTGTGTGGTTGTCACAGGATAAGTAGTTACCTGCTCCACATATTTTTTGTTATCCAGGTCATATACCTTAAATTCTGTTCCTGCAATCAGGACGGATTTCTTTGTTTCATCGTCTTTTTTCACAATTTTCAATTTTGCCTTGAACTCTTTGTCCAGAAGCACACGCCAGATCTGTGGCTCATTCGGATGGTTCTCTGTGATATTCACTTCAAAATCATCGACTGGCTTGTAATTGTGTGGTGTTGTTGTTTCACGGACAATATAGCTTCCAAATGGTAATGGAATACTGCAGGCATAACCTTTTTCATCTGTAAAAATCTCAGTAGCTCCGTTTTCTCCACTCACTACTGGTTTAGCAGAATCAAAATCATAGCTTCCATCTGCTTTCTTTGTAAGGGAAGATTTCAGATAAACTGTAAATCCGGCTCCGGATAACAGATCTGCATCGGTCTTTCCATTGTTGGCTGCTTTGATAATCTGGAACGGCTGCTTGATCACCTGTTCACTGGAAATGCATTCTCTTTTTACTTCTGCAGTCATATCACCTTCATAACTACATTCAAGATCATGTTCTTCTGTATCTGCCAGGTATCCGGTCGGTGGTGTGATCTCCTTGACGTAATATTTGCCAAGATATAAGCCATCTACAGAAGCCTGTCCTTTTTCATCCGTTGTAAGAGAAGCCACCTGTTCCCCTGCTTTATAAATCACACCGGTTGCTCCATCCGGATGCACGATATCTTCACGGGCATATAATCCGTAGACTGCACCTTTCAGTGTTGCATCGCCCTGCGGAACGGCTTTTCCTGTTTCTTTATCAACTTTGAATAAATTGATTTTTGCTGTCACACGGTCATTGCTGAAGGTATGGGCGAAAGATACGGTTGCTTCTTTATCATTGGTGTAAGAGAACTTGAACGTATACACGTCTTCTGTATTTCTTACATAGCCTTCTGGTGCCTGGTCTTCTTTTACGGAATAGGAATGATTGATAGGCAGATCTGCTGTGAATTTTGCCTTTCCATCCTCACCGGTAGTGGCTTTCTCAATCAGGGTGCCTTTCTTTACAACAACTACACCATCTGCATTTTTGATATCGTCTGCCGCATACAGGGCGAAAATACCACCTTCCAGCGGTTTCTTTGTATCTTTATCCTGTTTTACTACAGTGACTTCTGCTTTCTGACGCTCATTGTTGAAGGTGACATCCGCAAATACAACTTCTTTATTCTGTCCGGCATAAGTCAGCGTCACTGTCTTTTCTTCGCCGCCATTATAGAAGTTGTCCGGTGCTTTTGCTTCTTTTACCACATAAGTTCCTAGATGGAGATTCTTCAGGGTAACAGAGCCATTCTCACCTGTTGTCAGATTTTCTTTCACCAGATCACCTTTGCTGTACACTTTTGTACCATACGCAGTCACAATATCTGCTCCGGCATACACGTTGTAAACAGCATTTTTTTGTCTGCGGTTCTCATAATGGAATACGGTTCCACTCTCACTGACTTCTGCTCCGGTAAGCACCTGACCTTCTTTATAAACAGTAAGCTCTGCAAGCTGCTCCTTATTTTCCACGGTTACAGCTGAGGTCTTACTTGCTACCAGTTTTACATTTGTTGCCGTTGCATTTACTACATATCCCTGTGGTGCTGTGATTTCTTTCAGATAAACGGTATCCTGTGTCTTGATAATCGTAACAGAGGATTTTCCATTCTTATCTGTTGCAGGCATCTGAGTGATCAGCTTTGTACAAGCCTCATCGCTGTAAACGCCAAATACTGCACCTGCAAGATTGACATTCGCTGTATCGTCTTTCTTTACGATTTCGATCGTAGCCTGTTCAATCCATGACACCTTTAAGCTTACATATTTTTCATCAGCAACACCTTCTCCAAATACAAATGCCAGATCCTGAACACTTGCATTCGTAGTCAATTTATATGCTGAATAATCTTTTGTAATACTTCCCTTCATTTTTGCAGAAAAAGTATCACTTACATCTCTTGTCTGTGTCAGAGGAGCTGAGAGATAAAACGTGGTTCCTCCTCCAATTGTTACGCTTGCACCTGCCGCACTTACGGTTCCAGTAGATACATTATGGAGCTTTACTCCTTTTGGTAAGTCCATTGTGATTTTCTGCTGGGAAGATGCGTTGAACTTAATGTTCTCCGTTCTCTGAACATTTCTATCTACATAAGCTTTTACATCCGGCTTTGAAAATGACATCGCTACATCTGGTATTTCCGGCTTATTCACACAATAATTATAGAGTTCTTTTGCCAAAGCCTCTCCTGTAGCATTGGTTCCGTAAAATGCATCACTGCTTCCGTTGGCATATGATGCAGCCATGTGAATGATGATGAATCTTTTTCCTTCTGAAAAATCCGTGTGTTTATTCGCAAAAAAGCTTTCGCTCCCTGCGGCATCTGTGCCGTAATAACACACTTTTGCTAACGCCTGATTGTCTCCAATCTTTGTAATTGTATAATTTCCAGATCCAGGTCCTGGCTTAGCTGGCTGTACACAATACGCAATTGCTCTGACGTTTCCGTAGCTGATATAGTACGGCTCTGTCAGATAGGTTCCAAGATTATAATCTGCATATCTATACAGTGGTCCTTTTTCAATTGTTACCTGCTGTGTACTTCTTGCTGAATAAGCTGAAACTGCTTCAAATGTTGCAATCTCTCCCTCTTCCATAGCATCAAGATCCACACCTTCGTCTCCTGCCTGTTCCAAAACATCATGAAGCTCTAACCCTGATTCTTCATCATAGGTATCCTGATTCTGTGCCTGCTCTACTAAATCATCAAATTCATCAGCGTCAATATCGGTAATCTCCGAGTCTGCTTCTGAATCCTCCGCTTCCTCTGTCTGCTGTTCACTGCCAGCGGTTTCTGATTCGGTCACTGCTTCACTCCCTGCAGTTTCAGTCTGAGCTTCTGTTGCTTTCTCACGCACAATCAGTTTTCGGCTGATCTGGTACTTCGGATGCTCTTGATTTACCGGTTCCACATAATAGACCGCTTTGTAAGTGTCCGCATGATCTGTCGTAAAATCCTCATCCTTGTCATTCTTTGCTTCCTCAAATGTGACTTTGACCTTGTTATCATCCTTGATTTCCAGTCCCGTGTAATCTGATTTCACATCAAATACACTGCCTGTTTCAATTTCATAATCTTTGGCAGTCACCACCTCATCTTCATCCAGAAGGTCTTTCACTTCCTCATAAAGTGGAGGTTTTTCCTCTGGCTGGATCTCCGCTGCATATGCCGTCATCGGAGACAGCACTGTACTAAGCATTGTCATGCCTGCCAGCAAGCCAGATACTACTTTTCTAAAATTACCTTTTTTCTTCATGCTAAGGTCCTCTCTTTCATATATTTGTATTAAAACAGACAGTCCTTAGACTGCCTGCAATACACTACTTATCGTTGTGGAAAAATAAGATTGAACTGTACATTTCCCTCTCCGGGATCGACCATCTCCACAGTTGCTTCATACTGTCTCCCTGTTTTTCTTGATACCAGATCCTTATAATGGATTTTTCCTTTAGACAGGAACTTCTTTGCTGCCACCTTATCCATCTTTTTTCCCTGGCTTGCAAGAAATTTATCATTTTTCCATAAGGTAAAAGCACATTTCCGGTCAGAACAGTAAAAATTTACTTTTCCTTCCCTGACATCTGCTCCACAGCGGGGACATTTGCCAATGACTTCTCCTTTTGCCTTTCCCTGAAACTGATTTTTCTTCTCTTCTGAAATCCCCTGATACCTGGCAACCAGTTCCTGCATCAGCTCTGTAATCCCATTTAGGAATTCATCTGCTGTCTCTGTATTCTGGGCAATATGATTCAATGCCATTTCCCACTCTGCGGTCATCTTCGGAGATTTAATCTCATCCGGTAGAACCGTAATCAGCACATTTCCATCATCTGTCGGCACCAGATTTTTCTTTTCCCTTTTCACAAAGCCAGACTGAATCAGTTTTTCAATGATTGCTGCCCTTGTTGCAGGAGTACCAAGTCCTTTCTTTTCTGTATCTTCGGTCAGCTCTTCATTCCCTGCACGTTCCATCGCAGAAAGCAGGGTATCTTCTGTGAGGATTTGTCAAGGTAGGATGTGGATTATTTCTTTTTGCTGGTACATTCATTCATAATCAGCGTATTCACGCTGTCCGTAAAAGTCCGCTTGGTATTCTGCGGAAAATGCACTCTTACCCGATAAGTGGTATTACCTATCTTTTTCTTGAAATGCTCTGTATTCACTTTCTTGCTTTCTTCCATGTTCTTCTCCCTTCACGCAAAAAGGACAGCTACAAACCATTGCTTGTAAACTGCCCTCTCGCTGTTATAATGACTGTTCATTTTTCTTCCTGCTGTGTATCTGACTGCGTTGATTTTGCTCGGCTTCTCGGGTCATTGCAAGCATTTTACGGTTATGCTCAATAACCTCTGTTGACGCAAGCTCCGTAACCACTCTTGCATAGTCGGGATTGCTCTCCTGCAATCGTTCTTCCAGCTTCGTCTTTTCCGCTGTCCATTTCTTCGGTGTAATCTTCTCATCAGAGGACAGCATTTTCTTTAATTTCGCACGATAACTGTCGTATTCTCTAAGCTCCGTTTCATGCTCCTTATCATATTTACGCTTGGCAAATCCTTTCAGCGAATTACTTGTCTTATGATACACGATATAAGGCTCATACTCGCTGTATGCCACAAGCAACTGCTCCAGTCTTGCTATCTGCTCTGCAATCTGCTGTCGCTCCGCTGACAGCTTCTCATAGGCTGGCTCTCGCTGTTCCTTAAACTCCTGCAACTGCTCAAAGCTCTCAATCTGATTTACCACAACAAAACGCTCCATTCTCTCCTGCTCCTGCAATGCCTGTCTTTGAGAAATCTTCCTCAAATATTTGCTCTTGATTACTGGCAATTCCAGTCTGCCCTTTTTGCCGACAACTGCCCTAATCATATCAAGGACTTCATTTGCAGTATTGCGTACTGCTTCAACTGGCTTGGAATTAACAAGCTTCTGCAACTGTTCCTCTGCTTTTGCCACAAGCATTTTTGCAGTAAGAATAGCCTTATTCTGCTCCATTATCCTGCGGTTGACATTCCCTCTCTCTGTCTGTATTCCTGCCCTTTCCAGCGCACTGGCTTTCTCTCCCAAATGTATCTGTGGTATGGTATCAAGCCCCTGCTCCGCAAATGACCTATGCTCCCAAAAATTCTCCCTTAATCCGTTTTTATCATTGACCGCATTTATGGTGTCAGCTAAATCCTTGCGCCACTTCCTGGCATTCTCCCTGCTGTTCCATCCAGTCACATCCTGCGTGGTGCATTTATATTGCCCATTCTTTTTTCTTATCTTGTTTCCGTCTGCGTCCAGTGCATAAATCTTCTTCTGCTTATCTCCCCATGAACCATCTTCCAAAATCGGGCGCATGGTAAGCATAATATGACAGTGAAGATTGCGCTGGTGCGTATTCGGGTTTTCGGAGTCATGGATGGCAAACTGCGCACACATTCCATCATCCACAAAATTCCTTTTCACATAATCCCTCATTACCTCTATGGCAAGCTCATAACTCCACTCATTCGGCAGATTGATTTTATATGACCTCGCCAGCTGTGCTTTGGCAGATTTACTCTCCCTCATTTCAACGGAGTTCCATAGCACCGATGGGTCTGAATATTCTGCTGGTGCATTGACCGGAAGCATGACCTCATTATGCACCAAATCCTCGGTATACTTCGGGTAATAGGTTGTTCCGTCATATTCAGAGTACATGGTGGTACGGCTGATATATGCAGACTTGTCAACTGCGGATGAACCACCTCTGCACTTTGCACCTCTTCCGATAATGGCAACTCGGGTACTTAGGTTTTTAACTGCCATAGCCACACCTCACTCTCCTGCATAGGCTGTGGCAGACCGATACTGTGGATTGTGCGGTATCGGTTGACTTTGTGGGCAGTGCAGCTCCGCTCTTTGGAGCTTCACTGAACGCAAAGTATGCAAATGGGTAGGTGCGCCCTCTGCACCGAAGGGAAAACGCAGTCAGGCAACAGCTGTCTGCAAGACCCCTCGGAGAGCGCACATACCATCGCAGATGGTATATCTGTGCGCAACGAGAAAATCTCGTTGACTGGTCTTAGGCATTTTCACTTTTGCCAGTACCTTCATCCCCTGCCACCTCACTTTCAGCTTTTACAACTGCATTCTCACGCTTGTCAGCACTTTCCTTTTTCACGATTTCAATAATGCGCTGGCACTGCTCCGACTTCATCCCCGAAGCAATAATTCTGTTCAGCTCCTGCTCATCAAACTGATAACACTCTGGGAAATATTTGTGAACAATGCCACCCATCATGTACTTGTGCTGATTTTCCTCTTTTCGCTTCTGCTGACTTGCCTTTCTCTTGGCTTCTGCCAGTCTTGCCTTAGCCTGCTCCACAATCTTCTCTGCTTTTAAAACCTCTGCTGATTTTTCATTGTTCTGTAACATATTTTCAATCTCCTTTTCCTTGATTTTGTATAATAAAAAAGGTGGTCATGGTTTTAATTTCCATGCCACCTTTGGGTGTTCGATATTTAAATAAACTGCTTTATGGAACTGAAAATTTAACCCTACATAAGCGGGAATCTTTTAGCATTACACTCTCCATTCCATCAGCACACAATCTTCCTTTTTCCCCTCGTGTAGCTCATGTTCGGGAAGTTCCTTAATAATTTTAAATCCTGCCTTCTGATATGCTCGTACTGCTCGTAGATTATTTTTTCGTGGGTCAAGAATCACCGCATCGGCATCCATTTCCGTTCGTAGATATTGGCATACTACTCTGCAATATTCTGCACCGATTCCCATATTCCAATATTCCGGCTCACCGATAAATTGGTCCATCGCATAAATCTTTTCTTCCGTCTCATGGTAATTATATTCGTCGAAAAGTTCCCCCTGAATTCTATATATTTGTGCGTAACCGATAGGAATTGTATCATATTCAATGATGACTCGATAAATCTCATCCGCCCATTGCTCTGTATAATGCTCACGAATCGTTTTCTGTGTATGTTTTTTATCTCTACCGTCGTAGAATTCAAGAACACGGTCATCTGTCAGCCATTTTAGCATTAGAACTAAATCATCCTCATTCATCGGGCGAAAGGAAACTCGCTTTTTTTCCAACATAATTCACCTCTTCCATAATATAATTTCACATCATCTTTTCCTGCTAAAATATAAACATCTCTGCTTGTGTTTGTAGCAATTCAGAAACACCCTTAATCAACATTTCCCTATCTTTTCTTTCATAACCATAAATAATTTGGTCTATCGACCAATATACATCATTAAGCTCTGCTTTTCTTTCTGCTACTTCCGGCGCCTTATGCTGATAGTATTTTAATACCTTCCTGCCAAATTCTTTCCCGAAATCATCTGTACTACAATCCAGCAAGCACAAAAAATCATTATCCGGGTCACCTACATTAAAATCGCCAAAATCAATAACTCCAAACAGTCTATTATTTCTAAAAATCATGTTATTTGCACTGAAATCATTATGTACCAAACAAGGGGTATATTTAAATAAAACAGCATTGTTTAATATGTTTTCATATATTGTTTCGATATGTTCCAACATCTCATCAGTTAACAGCTGCTCCTTTTCCAGAATACTTATAAGTAATTTTTTATCTTGCAAAAACTTATCTTTCTTATTCACCAGAGCATCTGAAAACAAACTGACAGAACAATCAATCTCTATGGAATGTAACTCTTTCAAAAACGTCGCTTCATCATATGCAAGGGCATCCTTTTCCTTTTCACTCAACTTATGATACTGCTCATAAGTAATACGTTCCCCTTTAATATATTTCATAATATTAAATCGGTCACTTTGATACACTACCGCAGGGATTTGATAAGATAGCTTACAGTTTTCTAAAAAACGATACAATTCAAACTCTCGTTTCTGAGAAATTCTAACAGAATCTCGTTTAGGAACTTTCACAACATATTGTTCATTACACAAAAAAGTATCACTATCATCGCCGGACGATAAATAACGGAGTTCATTTATTTTTATCTGTTTATTTAAGTGCTCATATATCTCAGCGTCCAAGTTAACCATTTTAGTCTCCTTTACACATACCTTCAGTAGAGAGAATTATATCATTGAACATACATTTTTTCAACGATTTACCTTTGCATATTATACTGTGCCATTTGCCTTCTTTTTTGTTCTCTGTATTTATCATCCAGTTTTCTCGGCTTACGATAACTAACGCATGATTTAGGCATGGAATAGGTCTTATCAATATCTGTTTCGCCTACCAGCTTATAAACCTCTGGGAATGCGATAACTAATGCGTCAAGTTTTCTCATAACTGCCTTATCTCGGGTATAAACAACTGCTGTCTGCTCCCCTGCATTAAAATTGATGACCGTTTCCTGCTCATACTTGGATAAACTGCCCATTAAACCACTCCTTTCTCTCTGACTCGTATTTTGGGCGACTCTAGACTCGTACTTTTGACGGGCAAATAATAAAGCCTGCCGTAGGCAGGCGGATAGGATAGGATAAGATAGAGATGGTATATCTCTTTTTTATCTTTTTATTTTATTCTTTTCTTTGGTTCTTTCTTTTCTGCTTTTCTTTTTCTCTTTTTTCTCTAGGAAGAGGAAGAGAAGGAAGGGGAAGGGAAGGTTGCACTGCCGAGACCATCAAAAAAGACATCCGCAACAAACATATTCACTGTCCGTTTTGAATGCCTTTTTATTCTGATTTTGCTCGTTAAATATCGTAGCAAAACCATTCCTTATTATTCACTTGATAATTTCCTCGTCTGCCATTTTCACAATCGCAAATTCACGATAATTATTGCCCTACTGCCTTTGCTTTCTCCGCTTCTATTTCTGCCCACGCTTTCCTCGCTTCTTCTCTTTTTCGTGCCATATATTTGCGGTTGCTTGCTCGCTTTTTCTCCAGTTTTTCCTGCCTTTTAGCTTCTGCCAGCTTCTCTTCTTCCGTCAGCTCCACAACCACTTCGGGAACTACAAATCTGCCGATATAATTCAAATAAATATCTACATCCTGCGTTCTGTTTGCACCACTTCCAACTGCCTTATAAACCATAATTTTATCAACAAATTCGTTCAATATGGCTGGTGTCAGTTCCTCGAATGTCGTATGCTTTTTTACAAGCTCCATGAACACATCCACATCCGTTTTCTTTGCACTCATGCCCTCTAATTCAGCATTATCTCTGTCAATATCCGCTTCTAATGCTTCAAGCTCCAACTCGTAATCACTAAGCATTGCATTGAAGCGTTTATCGTTCAATTTACCGCTGATATTGTCCTCATACAGCTTCCTTATCAGACGATTGATTTCACTCACTCGTTTCTGCTTTTTGGCAAGCCTTTTCTCCAGTCTGACTGATAACTCTCCCTGCTGTTCTTCGGAAATACTACATACCTTTTCCCTAAACTCTGCTTCATTCTCCACTGCATAATCACAAGTTCTTTTTATGGTTTCCAACACAAGCGTTTTCAATGCCTTTGTAGAAATGCTATGGCTGGAACACACTTTCTCATACATCTGTTTTCCCAACGCATTATTAGAACAAGAGTATCTGTCCTCGGGAGCATGATATACCATTTCCCCTGCCTTAAAATAGTTTTTCTTCCATACCCCTTTTGAGTGTCTGTGATTATACATTTTTGCTCCACAATCAGCACAAAACACCTTGCCGGTAAGAGGATTGCTTTCCTCAAATACTCCTATTCTTCTCGGTGTATCTAACAATTTCTGCACTGTTTCCCATGTATGTTTATCAATAATTGGCTCTTGGGTATTTTCAAAGATTACCCACTCGGATGAGTCCACTTTAGTAGGTCGCTTATCCTTGTATGACTCCTTTTTTGTTCTGAAATTGACAGTACACCCGATGTATTCCATTCTCGTCAAAATGGTCTTAACTGTACCGCCTCTCCACGCATAGGGATGTTCCATGTCGAAAGATTTTACATTAGCTCCCCTGCCACGCATACCCAAATAATACTCAGGTCTTTCCACCTTGTCCTCTGCCAGTTCCCTTGCAATCTGGTAAGGTCCTTTTCCATTCAGACACATATTAAATATTCTGCGGACAACTTCGGCTGCTTCTTCGTCAATCTCCCACTTATCGGGATTGTCAGCACTCTTTTTATAACCATAGCAACAACGATTGTTTGTGTGTGCCTTGCCACTCATTCCTCTCGTCTTTAATACCGCTGTTATCTTTCGACTGGTATCACGCACATACCACTCGTTCATAATGTTCAAGAATGGAGCAAATTCTGCACTCTCTCTACGTTCGCTGTCAACACCATTGGAGATTGCTATAAAATGTACTCCCTTTTCCCGAAACATGACTTCTGTGTAAAATCCTACTTGCAAATAATCTCTACCGATACGGCTCATGTCCTTTACAATGACAGTTCCTACCTTGCCAGCTTCAATATCCGCAAGCATTCTCTTCCAGTCGGGTCTGTCAAAATTAGTGCCAGTCCATCCATCATCTGTGTAATGCTCGATATTCTCATATCCATGCTGTTCCGCATACTGTGTCAGCATACGCTTCTGATTGACGATACTGTTTGACTCTCCCTGCACTTCATCATCCTTTGAAAGTCGCTCATATAAAGCTGTGATTTTAAATCTCTTATCCTTGATTTTCATTGCTATCCTGCTCCTTTGCATTTTGAATATTTCCACTGCCTACTCTCAAAGTGTATTACATCTGTGTACTGTTTCGGTGGCTGTGTAAAATGCTCCGATACAAAAGAATCACAGGGACCATAATGCTTGCCTGCCCAGATATCCAACTCCGGCTCTTCTTTTTCTGCAATGATTCCAAAGAACTGTTTCAGTTTTTTCTCAATTGTCTTGAACCCTTCCTGTTTTGTTTTCTTTGCATTGAGATAAAACGTATGATAATTGCAGGTAATCTGACATTTATGACTCTCATAAATATAAGGATCTGCAGTTGCTGTCAGAACCCTGGCACTGATCAAATACAAAATCTTGCGGCTTCGTTCTTTCAGTTCACCAATATCTGCTTTGGCTACTTCCATGGTTGGGATAATCGCATGGTGATCGGATACTTTCTTTGAATTTAATACCTTACTCACGTCCGGTTGATATTCCAGACCTTCAGCATAAGGCATTTTCCCAAATAACATCTGAATCAGAGTTTCTGTACTTTCTCCCATCTCATCTGTCAGATACTGGCTGTCTGTTCTCGGATAAGTGACAAGCTTCTGCTCATACATCTCCTGCACAGCATCCAATGTCTGCTGTGCGGTATAGCCAAACATTCTGTTAGCTTCCCTCTGCAGGGTGGTCAGATCATAAAGCTTCGGAGGGCGGACCGTTTTCTCTTTCACATCATCCTTCTCCACTTCGCACATGCGCTCCTGACACTCTGCAGCCACTTTATCTGCATCTTCTTTTTTCTGAAAATTCTCTGTGACCGCATCCATATCGTCAAATTTGATATGAGCCATATAATATTTCTCTTTGGTAAATTCCTTGATCTTCTGATTTCGATCCACGATCATGGCAAGTGTTGGTGTCTGTACTCTTCCAACTTTCAGATTCTGGTTATACAGAACAGAAAAAAGACGGCTCGCATTGATTCCCACCAGCCAGTCAGCCTTTGCCCTGCAAAGAGCTGACTGATAGAGACTGTCATAACACGAACCGTCTTTTAATGACGCAAATCCATCTTTAATTGCCTGTTCTTCCATGGAAGAGATCCAGAGTCGCTTCATCGGCTTTTTACATCCTGCCTGCTCATACACCAGACGGAAGATCAGCTCACCTTCACGTCCTGCATCAGTGGCACAGATCACTTCATCTACTTTGGAATCTCTCATAAGTTTCTTTAAGATTCCAAACTGCTTTTTCGTACCTTCCAATACCTTATGTTTCCAACATTCTGGCACAATCGGCAGATCATCATATCTCCATTTTTTATATTTTTCATCGTATTCCGATGCATCACATAATCCAACTAGATGTCCTACGCACCAGGAAACGATATAACCGTTTCCCTCCACGTAGCCATCTTTTCTTGTTCTGGCTCCAAGCACGGAAGCCAGTGCCATCGCAACCGATGGCTTTTCTGCAATCACTAATTTCATTTACTCCTGCTCCTCTTCTTCATCTTCTAGTACCTCATCATTGAAATCTTCATCTTTCAAAACTTCTGTCCCTGCATTTTCCTGTTCTTCCTGCTCATCTGCATCGTCTACTTCCCGTTTTTCTGACTCTGAATCTTCGGATTCATTTTCATCCTCTTCCATCTCATCTTCATCATCATATTCATGTTTCGGTTTGTAGACTTTCAAGTAATAACCACCTGCCGCAGCTCCAACAGCAACCAATCCGATCAGTAGATAAGTCCCTGCCAAACTTTTGTCTTCTGGCATCTGAATTTCATCCTCTACCTTATCTTTCTCATCTGTCTCTGTCGTTTCCGGCTTTTCTTCTTCAGCCTGTTTCTCTGGTTCTGCATAAACAATATCTACTTCCGGAAGTGTCACAGAATCAGAAAGTGTGAAGTTCATCAGGTCTTTCTCACTGACTTCGGTAAGGAAATACACATTATCCTGAGATTTTGAATTGTCGATGATCAGATAAAAAATCTTACCACTCTTAGTTGAAATGGTATAAAACTCTTTTGTGCCTTCCGTAGCTGTTTTGGTAACAGAATCTGCTGTCTCGCCTTCTTTATTAAGCTGTTCCTCAATACCTGTCACTGTCCGATCATCCACAGTTCCTTTTGCATCTGTTGGCTCAGAAGCCTGTGCATCCTGCGGAAGTGGTGAAGTCGTTGTTTTCTCAGTCCCAGTTGCATCTGCACTGGTCGTGGTTGCCATCGCACCATTGCTGTCACCTGAAGTTTTCTGTTTCTCTGCCTGCTTCTTTGCCCATTCATAATAAGGATTCTGCAACACATACTTTTCAGAAGTATTTCCGGCACCATCCGTTACCGTGATTTCAATCTGTTTTGTTGTAAAATCTTTCTGTGTCAGTTGCACTCTCAGCATTCCATCCTTCAGATCTGTATAAGTGGTGCCATTAACTGTCACAGAAGTAATGCCGGAAACGGTATCATTTCCCTGAATCGTCAGTACACCATCTGTCAGAGATGCAGAAAGCGTAGGCTTTTCTGTGTCATAACACTTAATAGAGCGATTCTGCTCATAGACCTTCCCCTCACCATCTGTCACACGCACATAGACCGTCTGATTACCAGTAATGGAAATACTTCCATTCCCTGTCACATCCTGCCAGCTTCCGTCTTTCCCAGCTTTCGCTTCAATTTTTGTGATAGAAAATCCTTCTGGCATATGACTGGCATCCACAGTAATTGCGACTGCCGTTTCCCCCTGTCTCCAGCCATCTGGCTTTTCAATCGTAATTGCGGGTGCTGTATTCTCTGCCGCTAACACACTCTGTGTCTGCAACATAGGCGATGTCAAGCAAAGAATCGTTGTTGCCGCAAGCAATCCTTTTTTCACGCTATTTTTAGATTTCTTCTGTTTCATCTTCTCTAAATTCATCATCAGACCTTGTTTCCTCCTTCTGTATTTCTACCCTGCCGGGCAGTTCATTTTTCATTCTCTTTTTGAAAGCTTCCAGCTCTGGAATGCTCATATCCATTGCACGGATAATTTTTACAATTTCCAGATTTTCCGCTTCTGTTTTTGCTATCTCCGCAGCCTTGAAACGCTTTAAATCTGCTTCATATCTGGCTTTGGATGCTTCCATTTTTTCCTTGGCTTTCTCATAATCTGCCGTTGCTTTTTCAAGACTTTTCATCGCTTCTCCTTTCCGGACGGCTGTTACACCGCCCTTTTCCTTACCATCGTCCGAATCCATAGAAATGACTCTGCCAGTATGGAGAGTTGATGGACGTATACTGCACCGGATGCCCACAATGGATCATCTGACCATTGCCCACATAGATTCCGATATGCGTTACCGGAACTCCTGCATCGTAAGTACCTGTAAAGAAGATCAGATCTCCTGGCTGTGCTTCTGACTGAGATACCGGCGTACAAATGTCATACAATCCCTGTGCCGTTAATCTTCCTGTATTCCTTACACCTGAATGTGTCAGGCAGTAACTTACGAATCCAGAACAGTCAAATCCACTTGGCGAATATCCACCCCACACATACGGTGTCCCAAGATATCTCGCTGCTTCATTTAACAAACGCTGTGCTGCTTCACTGGTATATTCATTGCCGCCAAATCCTGCCCCTTCTCCTGTTTCCAGATAAAAGATCGGGTTTAACCGCTCTCCATTTTTCAGAAGTTCAATGTGAAGATGGCTTCCTGTAGAATTTCCAGTATTTCCTACAAGCCCTATCTCATCACCTTTCGTGACGGATGCTCCTGCAGATACACTCCGGCTGCTTAAATGTGCATACCGCAGTTCATAGCCTTTACTGTCCTTGATCACAACATAATTGCCATAGCTGTCGTTATAAGCAGAAGTTGTAACCGTTCCGGTCAGCCCTGCCATTACTTTTGTCCCTTCCGGTGCTCCGATATCCATACCATTATGAAGCTGATTTGCTCCTGATATTGGATGAATCCTGTATCCATAATAGCTGGTCACACTGGAATACCAGTTAAAATCAACCGGTGTTGCAAACATCTGCAAGTTGCCTTTTGTATCGTTGTAGGCACTGAACAGTTCTTTCTGGAAAAATCCCAACCTGTCCTGACAGATTGACATCAGGTTTCCACTATTTAAGGTGACATTCAGCACATCTACATCTCTTGTCCTGGTCACTTCCACTTCATTGCTTCCATTATCATCTGCCAGATAACATTCCCATGTTTGATGTCCATGTGCAGATGCTGCCGCATGACTGTCATAATAGACATCAAACTGTACACCGTATCTTGCGAAAGCTCCGGTATCTTCTACAGTATATTCGACACCATTCATAACTACCTTTGTTCCCATTGGTACAAACGGATTGGAAGCATCTACCGCTAAGGTATGATTGGCAGTTGGATATGCTCCACTGGCAGTCGGTCCTCCGCTCCAAATACCACAACAAATTGGGCAGTTACAATACCCACTGGTCACAACCTGTCCCAAAGATTCTCCAACTCTTACAGTTGCTGTCTCTGTCACAGTCTCATTGACTGCTTCTGTTTCTAACCGATACTGCAATGCAAAAAGAGCATCCAGTTCTGGCTTTACCTGTTCAAAGGTAAATTCTTCATACTTTGCTGACAGATAACTGATCAGGATAAACGGATCATGCTCAATAGGTCCGATGTTATATCGGTATTCCTCATGTCCCGGTTCTTCAGATTCCATGTTGTTGATCCGCTCCTGCAGATTAGCTTCCAGCTGTGTATAATACAATTCCGCTTCCCGGATTGCCTGATCCGATGACAGATAACTGGTCCCTGTGTAAGTGATTACATTTTGTAAAAACACTGCAGAACATGACGTGACATTCGTTATGATCAGAAACATCAATCCGATCAGAACTGCTACACTGATATACACCTTCCGATTTTCTTTAAAGAAGTTGGTGACCTTACCGCCAATCTTCTTAATATAATCAATCGTACCTTTTGTAGCTGTTCCTACTGTCTGTTCACTTCGCTTCGCTTTGGCATAATCCCATTTGATCTGTTGCTTCTGAATCTGTTTTTTCAGCTTCTTCTGCTCCTGATGGGATGCAGCCTGTGCCTGTTTCTCTTCCTGTCTTTCAAGTCTGCTTCTTTTTCTGGATGCCCACTGTTTCCTGCGTCTGGCACTTCTCTGTTCCAGCCGGTAAACACCTTCGCCGCTTTCTTCTAACTTATGGGCACCTTCTACCGCCGCATTATCGTCTTCATTTTTGCTGATCTCACGGTGCAATGCTACGGAAGTTGCACTTCCTGCTTTCTTGACAACAGAAGTTTTTTCTGTTTTCACAGATTCCCCTTCACCAAACTTCAAACGGGATTTTTTCTTTCCAGGAGTTTCTCCTTCATTTGCCTGATAGACCTGTGCTTTCTTGGAATGCTGCTTTGCTTCCTTTTTCTTTCTTGCTTCTTCATAAGAAAACTTTTTGGCTTTTTCTTTCTGTTTCTGATGGCGGAAATTGACTCCATCCGTATCCATCTGGTTCAATTTCTCCATATCTTTGTCATTTTTCACAGAAGCACCAGTTTCCTCATAAGCAAACTTCAAACGTTGTTTTTGTTTTGGCTTTTTGCTGCCACCTGTCTGATTTCTCCGGCTGTCTCCTCTGTTTTCTGATAGATCAGCACGTTTTTCTTTCAGTCTCCCTGACTGTCCGGCTTCGGATTCTTCTGCAAGTCTGGATTCTTTTCCGACTTCAGCACGGATTCTTTTTCTATTTTGCTGTTTACTACTCTGTCCAAAATCCTCACTTTGCTTCTCTGTCCGTATCAGTTCCGGTGCATCTCTGGATTTTTGCACAGAGGGTCGAATATTTTTCCCACTCCGTTCAGACTGGCGGGGAGACTTATCCACAAGGTTTTCTTCTTTTTCCCCCTGTTTTCTTCCCATCTGCACATCACCGACACGGTTACTGACACGAACAGAAGATTTATCTGTCAGGTTTTCTTCCACCAGACCATCCTTGGTCATCTTCTGGACTTTCTTGTCCCTGACTTTCATTCTCTGTTCTGCCACTGATTACTCCTCCTTCTTCGGATACCCTTTCCCTGCCTGTAATAAACAGAGAAAAGCGATGCCAAAAACAGCACCGCCACTAAAAGTTAATACATATGAAATTGCTCGTAACATTGTTTTCTCCTTTGTTTTAACCTGCTTCAGAAGTCTCCTCCAAGCGGGTTGTCATGATTTTATAGAGGGAATTCTTCGGGAATCTGTCTACAAATGGGATAATGACATTTCCATAAAACAGAAGTCCTTCACCCTCATTACTGTTGGTTACATAGGACAGCTGGGTTGGTGAGATATTCAGCTGTTTTGCCAGAATCTGCCTGTCTCCGGAAGCCTGGTTCAGCATATAAATAAAATCTGAATTTTCAAATATATTCTCGATTTCCCTGGAAGACAGCAAATCCTTAATATTCTGAGTGATGCCAGTTGGAATACCACCCCATTTACGGAATCGCTTCCAGATCTCCACACTATAAGCTGCAGTCTGTTCCTCTTTTAAGAGAAGATGGAACTCATCCACATAGTATCTGGTGGACTTATGGGCAGAACGGTTCATCGTTACCCTGTTCCAGACCTGATCCTGGATTACAAGCATCCCGATCTTTTTCAACTGCTTACCAAGCTCCTTGATATCAAAACAGACAATGCGGTTATTGATATCCACGTTTGTCTGATGATTAAATACATTCAGAGAACCTGTAACATAGATTTCCAACGAAGTGGCCAGTCGCTGTGCTTCCGGCTCTTCCTGTTTTCTCAGAAGGTTATATAAATCCTCCAGGATTGGCATCTTCTCCGGCACTGGATCGGCAAGATATTCCTGATATACTAACCGTACACAGCGGTCAATGATGGTCTTTTCTACCGGCTCCAGTCCATTCTTTCCTCCAACAATCAGCTCACACAAAGACAGAATAAAATCTGCTTTCAGTGACAGTGGATTATCTTCCTCGGAATAGTTCAGGTTCAGATCCATTGGATTGATATACTGGTCAGATACTGGCGAAACCCGAACTACCTGCCCATGCAGTGCCTGCACAAGTGCCGAATATTCGGCTTCTGGATCACAGACAATGATATCGTCTTCCGTAATCAGGAAGCAGTTTGTAATTTCCCTCTTTGCTGAGAAGGACTTACCGGAACCAGGTGTACCAAGAATCAGTCCATTCGGGTTCTTCAGACGTTTCCGATCAACCATGATCATGTTGTTGGATAATGCATTTAATCCATAATAAAGAGCTTCCCCTTCCTGAAACAGTTCCTGTGTCGTAAATGGCACGAAGATCGCTGTTGAAGATGTGGTAAGCCCTCTCTGAATTTCAATTCGATTGACTCCCAGTGGAATACAGGACATGAGTGCTGCTTCCTGCTGATAATCCAGTTGTTTTAAAGAACAGTTATATTTCTGTGCAATTCCCTGCACCTGGAAAATATTATTATCCAGCTTCTGACGCTTCTTTGCGGTATTCATTACCAGAAATGTCACAAGGAACATTCTCTCATTTCTGGACTGCAGATCTTCCAACAGGTTCTTCGCCTCTTCTCCATAGGTTACAAGGTCTGATGGAAGCACGTCCATATCATAACCGGAACGTACCGCCCGTTTCTGCTCTTCAATCTTCATCTTATCCAGATCTGAAATCTTGCTCTTGATCATTTTGATTGCTGAACTCTGATCAATGGACTGGATATGAATGTTGACATTGATGCTGTCATCCACATCCAGGAAGTCTGCAAGCATCCGGTCTGTCAGCTCCGGTGCAAGAATCTGCAGGTAACTCACACTCCCCATCGTTCTTCCCATCATAAATGTCTGATTCTTGGAAAAGTTAAAGGAAGTCGGTGCAATAAAATCTTTGGTCTTTAATCCGGTTTCCGGCAGCATCTTATACTGGAACTTAAATGGTTCAATCCGATCCTGGTTGAACACATGATATAGAATCTCCAGCCTTTCCAGACCATTTAGTGAATGTGCCTGTGCTCCCAGGACCTTAAAGTTGTTTAAGATATCTGTTTCGATTCTTTCAAGCCTTGATCTTGCCACCTTCAGGCTTTCTGCTTCGATTCCAAAAGTGATATACTTTGTCTTCACCAGACCATTATTTCCTTTTGAAAGCTGATTTTTCAACATAGTACGGTACTCATCACGAATGGCATTGAAGTCATCGTTCTGATCAGGAATGTCAATGCTTTTCTCAAATTCTGCCACATCCACCTGCTGATTGATAAAGGACAGCTGCACACTGATGGAAGAATCAAAGTAATTTAAGAAATCACAGTAATTCTCAAATATCGTGGTCTTATCCTCATTTAAAGCAAGCTGATAGTTGATGTCATAAAACTGAATCGTCTTGGAGAAAAAGTTCTTTGTCACCTGGCAAATACCATCCTGCAGCATCCGAATATACGGAATACTCTGCTGCGCAGTTGTAGGAATATTTTTCTGTTTCCTGCGGTCCCGTTCCTGCTTCTTCCTACGCTTTTCCTGTTCTCTTTCTTTTCTGCTTTTTTTGTTTCTTCTTTCCTGACGGTTTCTTTTTTCCACCAGGGACAGACGCTCCTGCTGAGCCTCCTGCTTTGTCTTTTTTGCCATCCGGCACACCCTCCTTTTTTACAAGGGTGGAAATCTCCTGATAAAAATTTTCTGTCTTATATGGTCTTACTGACGGACAGATAAACTTCTGTCGAATGATATTTGCCACCACTTTTTCTAAGGGAAGCCCGTCTTTTTCATACATTGCCATGAAGAAAAATGGAAGCATGATCGTTACCATCAGGATGGCTGCGATACTGGAACCGATTGGTTTTCTCATGAACAGATAAAACGGAATTCCCACTACTGCGGCAAGTGAAAAGAAAATCAGCTGCCGTTTTGTCAGATTTAACGCTACTTTTGTTTTGACCTTGGTAAGGTCTTTTGGTACTGGTACATACGCCATGGTATGCGCTCCTTTCCTGCCCGCTAATGGGCATTGAATATTGATTTGCTAAGGCTTCCGGTCTTGAATAATGAAAATGCAAGAATCACGGTATAAGCCGCTACTGAAAACATTGCTGCATGAAGGTCACTGGATATGGTCATTGCATTTACTAAAACTGCATAAATTCCCACACAGACCATCATGAAGAATCCCTGAAATGCCAGTGCGAACAAGCCTTTTAAATAGTTGTTTCCGATATTGCCCCATTCCTTATTGGTCATGGTGGCAAACGGAATTGGTGCTATGGAAGTATAAAGTAGGGTAAGCGCCCAGCGCCTTACCGTATTGCTACGGCAGGTTTCCGAACGCTCCCCTCCGAACCGGACGTACACCTCTCAGCGTAT
>SFGN01000171.1 GCA_004556565.1 Lachnospiraceae bacterium
GGAAAAGAAAACATCTTTTTGGAAGTACACTTTTCAATGTGCTTTTATTAGAGTCTGGATCTTTAAAAGATGAAATGTTCAAATTGTTTGGATATAAGCTTGATACGCCTACAGCTTCTTCATTTGTACAGGCACGTAGTAAGATTCGTCCAGATGCATTCCGTACATTATTCAATATGTTCAATGAACGAACACAGAAAATCAAGCTTCACAAAGGTTATCGCCTTCTCGCTGTTGATGGTTCTGTTCTGCCTATCAGCAGTGCTATCAAAGATACTAAAACCACTTTTTATAAGGCCAATAATTCGAATAAACCTTTCTCCGCCTATCATCTGAATACAAGCTATGATCTATTGGAATGTACTTATGATGATATTGTTCTTCAAGGAAATGCCGTAATGAATGAAAATGGTGCATTCAATGAAATAGTGGATAGATATGATGTGTCGATTGCCAAATTATTTGAATATGAAAGTTAATAATCTAATCACATTAAGTGAAAAAGTCATAGCACGAGTTTGAATAAAATCTATTCAAATTATGTGTTATGACTTTTATAATATTTTCTATAGAAAGTGAGAAAAAGAAAAGAGAGTAAAACCAACGCACGCCAATGAGTTCTTTTTACTCTCCGCTCTTACGAACAAGATTATGATAACTGTTTATAAGGCTAACGTCAACCAGGTAGATGCTGAATCGTATAAAAAATTCACAGAGACTTTAAATCTGTATTCCTTAATATGTCCCAAATGTAAACATCATGATTTTCAAAAACATGGCTATTATACTCGTAAAGTTAAATACAGAAAACATTCAGTCACTTTGCGGATCCTTCGTGTTAAATGTATGAGTTGTAAATCCACTCATGCAGTGCTTTTGTATTTTATCGTTCCTTATTCTCAATATGCTTTGGAAGTTCATCTAAAAGCTCTTCAATCAGACTTTCTTAATAAATTCATTGACTGGATAGAATGGAATGAAGAAATTAATGAATATTCGTATTATTATATTCGGTCCCAGTTTCAAAAGTACTGGAAAGAGCGACTGATGTCCGAAAGTATGAGATTGAATACTGATCTTTTTAAGAGCTGTTTTAAATTTTTTTCATTACAGTTTATGCAGATTAAATGCACTAGAAATATTTTTTTATCCCTCTCCACATAAGGTGTGAGGAATTATGTCGTTTCCTTGTATATTATGTCGCTGTAAGGAGGAAAATTTATAATGGATCATAAAACAGCACAGGAAATAGCTTTAAAAAGATATGGATTTATTGCACCACTTGTATCTGGAAATATAGATACGTACAAATCAAAAAGCGATTTCTTTCGAGATGCAGGTTCAAAGGCCGGGGTGCACCCTCATACAGTAAGAAGGTGGTATGATCGGTATTTAAAATCCGGATTTGATGGATTGATCCCAAAGCCACGAAATGATTCTAATCAATATCGTAAGCTAGATGGGGATGTTCAAAATCAAATTATTTATATATTGTCTGAATATCCAAAACTTCCAGCTACGATAGTCTACCAGAGACTTCTTGACACAAATACAATCGTAAAAAAAGATGTTTCTTTGTCTACAGTAAATCGATTTGTGCAGAAATATAAGGATTCAAAAGGAATCACACCTATAAAAGATATGAGGCGATACGAATGCGAACATATAAATGAAGTGTGGTGTGGAGATTCAAGTGTTGGTCCTTATCTAAAAGTAGATGGAAAGAAGCAGAGGACTTATATTATTGCACTTATAGATGATGCAAGTCGTATGATTGTCGGAATCGATATATTCTTTAACGATAATTTTGTGAATCTGATGAGTGTGATTCGTGGAGCGGTCATTAAATATGGAAAGCCAAAAAAATTCAACTTTGATAATGGAGCCAACTACAGAAGCAGTCAGATGAACCTTCTGGCAGCACGAATTGGAACAATCATTCATTATAATCCTGCTCGAACTCCAACTGGAAAGGCGAAAATCGAGCGCTGGTTTCGAACTCTGAAAGATCAGTGGATGTCACAGCTTTGTATGAATGATTTTAAAGATATTGAAGAATTAAGAAAATCATTGTTTGCCTATGTACAGGAATATAATCAACGCATTCATTCATCATTGAATGGAAAATCACCGATGGAACGATTCTTTTCGGAAAGCACATTGATTATTAGAATGTCTGATCAGGAGGTTGAGCGCAGCTTTTTACTTGAAATCGAACGTAAAGTATCTAATGACAGTGTGATCGTAATTGACGAAAAGGAATATGAAGTAAACTATAAATATCAGGGACAGAAACTATTGATTCGTTATTCACCAGATTTGAAAAAAGTATATGTGGTTGATTCTATTTCAAAAGAGTTGGAACCTATTCAACTGTTGGATAAAAATAAAAATGCAACGATGCATCGACATAAACTGAAGCTTAGTGAGCTGGGAGGGCAATAATGAATTATACAGGAAGATATGGATTGGAAATCAATCCATTTATAAAAAATGGAAAAGATGTTTTAGTAGAAACAAATGAATATAAAGAAGTGAAATTCAGATTGAATTATCTTCTGCAGACAAAAGGCTTTGGCGTATTGACAGGAGGTGCAGGCCGAGGCAAGACAACAAGCGTAAGACAATGGGCAAACGAATTGAATCCTGCCGCCTATAAGGTAGTATATATATCACTGTCTACAGTTACTGTTATAGAATTCTACAGACAGATGGCATTGAATCTTGGAATCGAACCATACTATAAAAAAGTCGACAATTTCCGAGCCATTCAGACAATTATAGAAAAATACAAACGTGAAAAAAGGATTACACCTGTATTTATATTTGATGAAGCTAATTATATGAAAAGCGGGATCTTGAATGATTTAAAAATACTGTTCAATTTTGAAATGGATTCAAAAGATTATGCAGTCGTATTACTGGTTGGATTGCCACAGTTAAACAATCAGCTGCGCTTATCAAGCCATGAACCATTAAGGCAGCGTATAATCATGTCACACAATTTAGAAAATCTAAATGAAGAAGAGACAAAACGTTATATAAAAGAAAAATTAGATGGTGTGGGATGTCATCAGGAAGTGTTCGATAATAATGCATTAAATGCAATTATCAACGCATCGAATGGTATTCCTCGAATGATCAATCAAATCTGTAATAAAAGTTTATTGATTGGTGAGCAGAAGCAGGAAATGATAATCAGTATGGAAACTGTAATGGATGCCGTAAACGACAATGAATTGAGTTAGAGGTCAATAGAATGATATTAGAAACAAACCAAATGATCGTATATGAAACAGGATCCGCATCAAGAAAAAGTGAAATTGCCGAATTAAAAGAAGTGCATTTTGAAGGAAGTGTTGATTTTAAAGTAACTGTTGAAGATAGCGTTAACTTAGAACATACTTATCTATGCCATTTAGTAAAAGACAATCTAAAATGGCTGTTAGGAATTGAAATAAATGAATTCATGGAATGTGAAGGCGAATCATATTTTGTGAATTCACTCCAAGTTGAACTGGATAATTTGCACGAAACACAAAAAAACAGTCAAAAAATCTATAAGAAATTACCGTGTGAAAAGAGCGCCTGCTCAATTTCATACGCCTTAAAATATTTATATCAACATCAAATGGATATTCTAAATTGAGTATCCATTTTTTTATGATGGGGTTTCACATTTAATATGAATATATATGTATAAACAATTTGAAGATACCTAATTATGTGTACAATTTAATTTGGATACTGTGTTAACAATTAATTTGGTAATCAACACCTGTGCCGGGGCGGTTCTTTGTGCTTTTTTCTCGTCAGTCTTATCCTGCAAGACTTCTTTGATGGGCTGCTTCTTGGGCGGCTCTTTGCTTTCCTCTG
>SFGN01000038.1 GCA_004556565.1 Lachnospiraceae bacterium
GGACACCGCCGAAAACTAACATGTCTGCAATTTTCAAGGTTCTAATGGAGCCATTTTTTCAGCTCCAATTTTTCATAGGCTACTTTACACTACCTTTTCCAATATGATCAATACGACAACTTTGCATATTTATCATAAAAGAGTTTCCATTTTTGTCAATGTGTATATTTTAGATATATACTATCGTGTTGTATCTTCTTATTTGCTTTCAATTTTAGTATTCATTCGCTTTTACTTAGATAAATATACAAAATCAAGAAAACTTGCTGCTCTGGTAACTGATAAGAAGAAAAAAATGCTATTTATTAATAAACAAAAAAAGTCTGTTTATATTACAGACAAAGCTCAAAAAAACAGTAAAATCAGAAAAAAAAATAGTCGCCAGAAGGAGTTAAAATCTTTTCTGCCGACTGTTTTTCATATGTTATGAAACTTTCTATGAGTCGATTCTATTCCATATTATCATAATTTTCTGCAAAACGCTGTATGATCGCCGCACACTCTGCCCGTGCGGTATCTCCCTGCGGATTAAGTCTCGTCTCATTATCTTTTCCTTATATATATATTTATTTGTATTTTACATTCTTATTTGCTTCTACAATCATTTTAGGAGTTGACTTTATATATTCTAAAATGTTAAAACAAAACACAATTAGATTTTTATCAAAACAATATTTGTGCTATATGTTAGGAGGCTTAATATGAAATACAAACTGAGCCATAAAGAGGTCTATGTCATGCAGATTTTATGGGCGGCGAAGGAAGAGTTGTCGATCACAGACTTTATCCAACGCGACCCCGAACTGAGCACCAGCACTGTTCAGGTCGTACTCCGTTCTCTTCTGAAAAAATCGTATATAAAAGTTGCCAATATCGTACAGCACAATAAGGTATTTGCGAGGACATATCTTCCCGTTCTGAGCGAGGAAGATTACATGATGGAACAGTTCAACAGTTCGTCCTTAAAGCCGAATGCTTTTTTCGCTTCTTTTATTGAAAAAGAAGATGATCTGGATACTTTGGACGCTTTGGAAGAACTGATAAAAGCACAAAAAGAGAAGTTATCAAAAGAGGATGAATCATAATGTCTGTTACCGTTACGTCTATACTGTCCCTTGTTTTCTGGGGTAATCTTATTATTGTTTTTGTTTATATCATATCCCGCATTCCGTCTGTTTTTAACAGAATGAACTGTCATTTTATGATATGGTTATTATGCATTACCTTTTTACGGTTTTTGTTTCCCGGAGAATTCAAGTACAGTATTTCCATACGAATATCACATACCTTCCAGGAAATCATGATATTTGTTTATCGTCATCCCATCTCTATTTTGGGTTATTCGATATACATATATCAAATATTACTTGTTGTATGGTTATCTGTAGCTTTCATTTTGCTGATGCGTATTATCCGTAAATATATGCGGTTCCACTCATCTGTAAAGCAGCTACTCCATAGTCATCAAACTGCTTCTATCGAAAAGCCGCAGGACTGTGATTTTCCAAAATCAGTTCAATTATATGAAAGCAGCCTGATTTCAGCGCCATTGATAACGGGCCTTTTCAAACCAGTTATTATCATGCCTGTATTGTCGCTGTCGCCCCAGGAACTTTCTTTCGTTGTGCGACATGAACTGCAACATTACAAATACGGATCTTTTGCTAAAATTGTTCATGGAACTTTTCTGCATCCTCTACTGGTGGAATCCTGTCATGCATCTTCTGAAAAAGCAACTATTACTCTTATTGGAAATGCGTGCAGATACAGAAGTATATGAACCTCTGTCGAATACGGAAAAAATTGATTATCTGGGCTGTCTCAAAAAACTTTTTAGCTGTCAGAGCAAGGACTCCCTTTTTTAAGCCAAATTTGCAGTGGCAGATAAAAAATCTACGATATTAAAAAGAGCTGAATATCTAACAGAGGAGAACCGTTCTAAATCTCCGATTGTCGTATCAATATTATTTAGCTTTCTTCTGCTCTGCTCTATCGTATTAATTATCGAACCCGCAGCGAGCCCGGAGCCTCCGGATGGAGCATTCACCCTTTCAGAAGACAGCTATATCGTGCAAACAGCGGAAGGTACTTATGCGTTATATTTTGGAGAAGATTTTATTGCCTTTCTTAATGACCCTTATACTGATGGGTTAGACACATTGCCAATATATAAGAATTCAAGAGAAGGTGAGGTGATAAGAAAACATGAAAAAGAAATTCCTATTGCCATTTTTACTACTCCTGTGTTGTTTATTCTTCTCTTCTGTGCCTGCATTGGCCCAGAGCTGCGAAGACGCAACAAGCATTGCCAGTGATCCTTTGCCAATTTCCGACACTGCTGTGCCATACTCTGACAATATAGGCTGGTGTTATAAAACGATTAACAATAAATTATATAAGCGCCTTTATAATTATACGAAAAATGAATGGATCGGGGACTGGATTCCCTGCTAAGCATTTATTATCCAAAATAGAAAGGAAACCAAAAAAGACACTCGTCACCTGGCGGAGTGCCTTTTTTAGTTGCCATATATATGAAAGTGGATGTCACAAAATCATCAAATCAGACCTATGGAATATTTTCTATAAAAGACAGAAACATTGTATTATATAATTTTATTCGCTTTGTATTTCCTACACATTTCCTATTTAGCTGTTCCTCAACATTTTTTCATAAATTCTTTCTATCGAGCAAATTTGTCTCAATTTTACAACCGATTTTTACGACTCCCTATGTACAATCAATGAAAAGTGCAAATAATGATACAAACATTTTTCTTGATTCAGGAAGGGAACGCATATGCCAAAACCAAGAACAGAGACCGGGGAGAAGAATTTAATCAGCAGACAATTGATCGAACTCAGAAAACAGCATAACTTTTCTCAGAGAGATTTAGCTTACAGACTTCAGCTTGCCGGGTACGATATTGATAAAAATGTCATTACGCGGATTGAAACGAACCAGCGTTATGTCACTGACCTGGAAATAAAAGCATTCTCCGAAGTTTTTCAGGTTTCCTATGATTATCTGATTGACGGATCCCCACGGAAAGAGGACGATGAGAAAGAATAAACAACAACAATGATATATCACCATGAAAATGCCTTGAATAAATAATCATATTTTCCTCAAATGTGTTAAAAGGTTCCGGTGAAATACATACCCGCATGTGGAAAGAAATCCTGAAAAAACAATTAAAAGTGACTCAGGAATATTTTAACGAACACATATAACTTACAAATTAATCAAACAGGACGGTCATCTTCATACACCTGAACCGAAAGCAGTGGTATGAAGACGACCGTCCTTCATTATATGTTTTAAACAATATGTAACATTTTAGTCGTCAAAAACGATTACGGATTGTTTTCTGCAGGCAGTTCCCATGTTCCCGTAAGTTTATCCACTATCCGGGGTCTCAATCAACCGATACCGCCCATCACAATTCCGAGTATCAGCACCAGGAAGCAGATTGGGCAGAAAACGTATTTGCAAAGCGGGTAAAATATGCTGCTGAATGGTTTTTCACGCCCTTTGTTGACCTCAGTTTCCACATATTTCTTTCCGCATACCCAGAAGAACATGATCGCTGCAAGCCCTGCTCCCAACGGGCAGATATAAATGGATAATACATCCATCCAGCCTGAAACGATGCCCTGGATGCACACCGCTACAACCGCTCCGATCACTCCGGTCACGGCACAAGCCTGCACACGGCCAAGCCCGAATTTCTCCTGCACTGTTGCTATCGGTGCTTCATAAAGGTTAATCAGTGACGTCATACCCGCGAACAGCACCGCCACAAAGAATACGATCGCGATAATAGAGCCGCCCGGCATGGACTTAAACAAATTCGGAAGGAAAATAAACATCAGCCCGGGACCTCCCTGATTTAACTGTGTCCCGGTTGTTGCCATCGCAGGGATAATTACCAGCGCGGCAAGCATCGCAGCCAGGGTATCAAATACAGCAACCCGCGCCGCAGAAGCCGGAATATTCTCTGAATCGGAAAGGTAAGACCCGTAAATCAATGTTCCGTTACCTGCAATAGATAAGGAGAAGAATGCCTGTCCCAATGCATAGACCCATGTCACAGGATCTGCAAGTGCTTTCGGGTCGACGCGGAATATATATCGGTATCCGTCTGCCGCGCCCGGCTGGAAGAACACATAAATCCCCAGAATAACGAACAACAGGAAAAATACCGGCATCATCACTTTGTTTGCCTTTTCAATCCCTTTTCCGACACCGAACATCAGAATCAGGACAGCGAGTGCCAGTGCACCTAAAAGCCATCCATTATTTCCAAAAGCAGAAGCCATGCTGCCAAATGTCGCCGCAAAACCGTCCACGTCGTCCGGCGCAAGCGTTGCCCCGGTAAAGGTCCCGACGGCATATTTCAGAATCCATCCGAAGACAACCGTATACCCAATTGCCATTGCCAGAGAGCCGAGAACCGGAATAAGACCGATCGCTTCTCCCAGTTTTCTTTTTCCTTTCATTTCACAGGCAGTACCGAACGCATTGACCGGACCGGACCTCGTCGCACGTCCGAAGCTCATCTCCCCGATAATCCCGGTAGAAGCGATCAGTACCACAAAAACAAGATACGGGATGATAAAGGAACCGCCTCCGTAAAGCGATACCCTGGTCGGGAACATCCAGATATTCCCCATGCCGACCGCAGAACCGATACAAGAGAGGATAAATCCCCATCTTGAGTTAAAAAAATCTCTTTTCTTCATTTTCACACCTCATAAAGCTCTGTTATCGTTTCACAAAATATTCTTCATACCATACGAGGAAGGTATAAATCGTCCAGATTTTCCTCCAGTTATCTGAACTGCCGGCAATATACTCATCAAATATTGCGTTGATTTCATCTACATTAAAGAATTTCTCCGCCATCTCACTGTGGAATTTTGCCCGGACATCCTGATTATAGCGGTCATCCGCCATCCAGATTCTGATCGGCACGATAAATCCAAGCTTCTTGCGGAATGCGATTTCATCCGGCAGCACTTTTGCCGCAGCCGTGCGGAATGCCACTTTATTCTGCTCACTGTTTACTTTATACTTTGACGGCATCCTGGATGCAATGTCAAATATTCTCGTGTCCGTAAGAGGCATCCGTATTTCCAGCCCTGCCGCAGTGCTCATCTTATCTACATTCAGATAGATATCGCCCTCCAGCCAGATCTGAATGTCCACATCGGACATCTTTGAAAGCGGGTCAAGCCCTTCCGTTTCTTCATAAATTTCTTTCACCAGGTTAATCGGAAGAACATCATCATAATAGTGCCTGAGAATCCGTTTCTTTTCGTCTTCCTTCATAATGTTGGTATTCCCCACATAGAAATTCTTCAGATTATCTCCGTAGCGTTCTGCATTACGATACATGTTATAACCGCCAAAGAATTCATCCGCGCCTTCTCCTGAATAGCAAAGCTTTGTATGCTCCGCTGTCGCCTGACACCCAATTGCAAATACAATGGCGGAGGCGTCACCCAGCGGCTGCTCCATATGATACATGACATAGGGGACAATAGCAAAATATTCTTCCGGAGTTACACGCCGTCTGGAGAATCCACGCCCCAGAAGCTCTGCCGTCTGCTTTGCCAGACCGGATTCATCAAAGCGTTCATCATCATAGCCGCAGGAATCTGCCTTCTGAGCATCCGACATTGCAAGTACATAAGAGGAATCCACACCGCCGGACAAAAAGGAGTCGGCCTTCTCGTCTTCCGTTTTTACTTCCGGCATAATCTTCTGCAGGGTCGTATGAATTTCGTCCGCCCATTCTTCCAGAGATTTGCTGTCATCGGGATGGAATTCGGGAGTGAAATAACGTTCAATTATAATCTTCCCGTCCTGCCAGATCAGATAACGTCCCGGAAGAAGCTTTTTCACGCCTTTAAAGAAGGTGTTCTCCCCGGCTGCATATGTCAGGCTCAGATAAATCTGAAGCATCTCTGCATTCAATTCCTTCACAAATCCGGGCTGCTCCATGATCTTCCGGATACTTGTGCCGTAAAGAAGCTTTCCTTCCGCTGTCTCATAATAGTAGAACGGCTTTGTCCCGAACTGGTCTCTCAGGCAGAAAAGCTTCTGCTCCTCCTCATCCCACATAGCAAATGCAAACATGCCATGCATGTGGTCTGCCATTTTATTTCCCCATGCCTCATATGCCCGGATCAGAATCGCCGGTTCCCTCTCCTCCCTCGAAAGGGATTTATCAATTCCAAGTTCCCCGCATAATGCTTCCCAATTCCGGATATGCCCGCTGTATTCCTGAACTTTTATCATTTCCGTACCTCACTTATAAACAATTTTAATCTTCTGATTCTTAAAGATTTCCGGTTTTTCATACCCGTATAGTTTATCATAATATCCGACATACATCAACAAATTACGACACTTAAAAGCATTTAAAAAAGAACGTGCTCCTGCATATCTGCAGATCGGCACGTTCTTTGAACATTCACTCTTTATTATTCTTCTATGGATTTCTTCTTGCTTACTACTACTGTTTCGTCCAGGCAGGTAAAGACAGCATCCACTTTCTTTTTATCCATCTTCGGTGTAATCAGGCTCACTACCGGTACGATAATCAGGCCTGCAACCATTGCAATAGCACCTGCATTAATCGGTGATGCGATGAATTTAAAGAACATATTGGAAACAGTCAGACCTACGCCGCATGCAAAGCTTGCCCACACAGCAGCTTTTGTAACTCCTTTCCAGTACAGTCCGTACAAAAACGGTGCCAGGAATGCGCCTGCCAGAGCTCCCCAGGAAATACCCATAAGCTGTGCGATAAATGTCGGCGGATCTAACGCGATCACTACACTGATGACGATAAAGAATACTAACAGAATCCGCATACTAAGAAGCTGCTTTTTCTCATCCATCTTCTTAATGATATTGTCTTTAAGCAAATCAAGCGTAAGTGTCGAGCTGGATGTCAGTACCAGGGATGACAGAGTTGACATGGATGCGGACAATACCAGCACGATTACAATGCCAAGCAGGATGTCCGGCAGCGTGGAAAGCATCATCGGGATAATTGCATCGTAAATAATGCTTCCATTTTCTGCATAAATCGCCGGTGTGTCAAATAACCGTCCGAAACCTCCGAGGAAATAACATCCGCCGGATACGATAATTGCAAAAATCGTTGAAATAATTGTTCCTGATTTGATTGATTTTTCGTCCTTAATCGCATAAAACTTATGTACCATCTGCGGAAGTCCCCATGTACCGAGCGAAGTCAGGATTATAACGCCGATAAGATTCGGGAGATCCGGTCCGAAGAAGGATGCAAATACTCCCTGCTGCCCCAGAGTCCGCGGAATGTCACTTTCGATTGTTGACAGATTCTTTACCGCCTCATAAAAGCCGCCCTGCCCGTTCAGTACAGCGACGATGACCGCCGTAATACCAAAAAGCATGACAATTCCCTGAATGAAATCATTGATCGCAGTTGCCATATAACCGCCCAGGATTACATATACCCCTGTGAGGGCTGCCATGGCAATTACACACACTGAATATGGGATATCAAATGCCATTCCAAACAAACGGGACAGACCGTTATATACAGATGCCGTATAAGGAATCAGGAAAACAAATGCGATCGCTGACGCTGCAATTCTGAGTGCATTGGAATCGTACCGTTTTCCAAAATAATCCGGCATAGTCGCCGCTGATAAATGCTTGCTCATAACCCTTGTCCTTCTGCCCAGGACTACCCATGCAAGCAAAGAGCCGATCACGGCGTTGCCGATACCGATCCATGTGGCAGAAATCCCGTATTTGTATCCAAACTGCCCCGCATACCCTACGAATACCACCGCTGAAAAATACGATGTTCCGTAAGCGAACGCGGTCAGCCACGGTCCTACATTTCTTCCGCCCAATACAAATCCGTTTACATTTGTTGCATGTTTTCTTGAGTAAAAGCCTACCCCCACCATTACTGCAAAGAAAAGAATCAGAAAAATAACTTTGGTAACCATCTCATACCTCCAGCTTTTGTATTTTATTGCTTTAAACTTTAAAATTACATCGCTTTAAAGCAATAAAGCTAATTTATTATACAAAACCCCTGCAGAAATTGCAAGGGTTTCATACATATTATTCTATTTTTAGTAATTGTTTTGCATTGTCCGACAGGATTCCTGCCATTACCGATGACTCCAGCGGCAGTTTTTTCAACGCCTGTATATCTTGATACGCATCACTCCATGGAGAATCCGTGGCAAATAATATTTTACCGGTATCATGCTTTTCCAGGATTTTCAAAAACATTTCCTGTTCAATATAGCTGAAGGTAAATGCGGTATCCAGATAGATGCTTTCTCCTGCCAGATACTCATATACCTCTTCCCACTGTCTCCAGCCTCCGTAATGTGCCAGTACCATCTTTTCAGGCCTTATTTTATCCAGTACCTTCCTCATCCTGTCCGGAGGGCAATGCACCGGTTCGGGAAGTCCGATATCAATCCCCGCATGGGTCATGATAATCAGCCCCAGCTCATTTGCATACTCAATGATATTCATATAACGGACATCATCAATCATCACGCCCTGATAATCCGGATGGATTTTGATTCCCGGAAGTCCCATTTCCTTGATCGTTCTTAGTTTCCCTCTGTAATCTTCACAATCCGGATGAATGCCGCCAAAAGATACCAGCTTTCCGGCATACTTTTCATTTATACTTTTTGCAAAAGCATTGATGCTGTCAAACTGGGACGGTTTTGTAACCACCGGCTGTATCACAGACACATCCACGCCCGACCTTTCCATAGAATTAATCAATCCTGTCAATGTTCCGTCGGTCGCGGCGCGGATTCCCGACCTGGCCTCCAGCGCAGCTATTGTTTTCCCGGCAATCGCATCCGGAAAAATGTGAGTATGAAAATCTATAACCATAATACCGCTTTCCTTATACTTCTTTTATAAATCTGCAGAGCCGATCAATTCAACACCTGTCTTGCCCAGAATTTCAGCAGCCTTCTCCAGATCTGCCGTTTTGATGACGATAGATGCATCATCACCGCCGGTAGCGAGTGCATACATATATTCAATATTAATGCCTGCCTTGCAGATCTCGGAAAGAAGAATCTGAAGCTGTCCCACCTTATGGGAAAGCTTAACTGCCAGTACCGGTGTCAGCATTGCGGAAAATCCTTTGCTTCTCAACGCCAGCTTTCCTTCATCAGGATCAGAAACAATCATTCTGAGAAGTCCATAATCGCTGGAATCCGCAAGCGATAAAGAAATAATATTTATATTGTTCTCTTTCAATATTTCCAGCACCTGATCCAGGCGTCCTTCTCTGTTTTCAATAAATACGGATAACTGATTCACGAACATACCATACCTCTTTTCTTAACTATACCAGTTTACGTTTATCAATAACACGAACCGCTTTTCCCATACTTCTTTCGATAGATTTCGGCTCAACCAGCTTAACTTTTACGGACAGGCCGATTGCCTGCTGGATTACATGAGCAATCCTCTTTGTCAGATTTTCCAGCTCGCTGATCTTGTCAGAGAAGAACTTCTCATCAACCTCCACCTGGATTTCCAGAGTATCAAGGTTGTTCACGCGGTCAACGATCATAATATAGTGCGGTGACGTCTCGCCCATTTCCAGAAGTGCAGCTTCCACCTGTGACGGGAATACATTGACTCCGCGGATAATAAGCATATCATCGG
Source organism: Lachnospiraceae bacterium (assembly GCA_004556565.1). Taxonomy (GTDB): domain Bacteria; phylum Bacillota; class Clostridia; order Lachnospirales; family Lachnospiraceae; genus Schaedlerella. The sequence continues at coordinate 9,728 of SFGN01000038.1, forward strand.
AGCGTCCTTTAAACCGGCTCATTCTTGCCAGAGTCCTTCCGCATTCACATTTGCCATAAGTGATGCTTGTCAGGTCGCGGGTACGGTAACGAAGCAGCGGGAGTCCTTCCTTCGTCAGTGTCGTAAATACAAGTTCTCCTGTCTCCCCTTCCGACATCGGCTCTAACGTATCCGGATTAATGATTTCCGGAAGGAAATGGTCTTCATATACATGCAGGCCCTTATGATAGATACAGTCACATGCCACGCCGGGTCCCATAACTTCTGACAGACCATATATATCAAAAGCATTGATATGAAGCTTTTCTTCAATCTGCTTACGCATCTGTTCTGTCCACGGCTCTGCACCGCAGATAGCTGCTTTCAGCTTGATCTGGTCAAGAGCTTTGTCTGCCTCCAGAACTTCCGCAATATGCAGAAGGTAGGATGGGGTACATGCAATCGCAGTTACACCGAAATCCTTCATCATAGTCGTCAGCTTTTTCGTATTTCCAGTAGACATAGGTACAACAGTTGCTCCCAGGTTTTCTGCACCGTAATGAGCACCGAGTCCTCCTGTAAACAGACCATAGCCGTATGCCACCTGGATAATGTCATCCCTGTTAAGCCCCGCCTGTGCAAATGCCCTTGCCACACATTCGGCCCAGATATCAATATCTCTTCTTGTATATCCGACAACGGTTGCCTTTCCTGTCGTTCCGCTTGATGCGTGGATACGCACGATCTGTGACTGCGGTACTGCGAACATTCCGAACGGATAAGTGTCTCTTAAATCATTTTTGGTAGTAAACGGGAGCTTACGTACATCATCAGCATCTCTGATATCACCCGGCTCTATGCCTATCGCCTGCATTTTCTTACGGTAAAACTCTACGTTGTGGTACACTCTTTCCACTGTTTTTACCAGCCGTTTACTCTGAAGATTATGTATCTCATCACGGCTCATACACTCTTTTGCTTCATTCCAAATCACTGCTGTGCCCTCCTTCTAATCCCAGCAAAAATGCTTTTTTGTTAATTTCTACCATTTTCGGCGGAACGGTCTTCTCAATCACCTTCAGCCACGCTTCTTTTGAAAAATCCATATGTCTGGCTGCCACACCGAGAACAATTATGTTAAATACTCTGGAATTGCCCAGCTTCAAAGCCTCTTCCATCGCATTTACTTTAAATACTTTATATTCTTTCTCCAGCTCTTCTATAATATTATCCGGATATTCTGCCATTCCGGTTACTACCGTGATCGGGTCTATACGGTGCGTATTGACCACGATAGCGCCGTCTTTTTTCAGGAAATGTGCATACCGCAGCGCTTCCAGCGTTTCAAAGGCGATCAGCACATCCGCCTGTCCTTCCTCCACGATCGGCTCTGCAACTTTTTCTCCGTAACGTACAAAAGTAACCACGCTTCCTCCGCGCTGTGCCATGCCGTGTACCTCGGAAAGCTTTACATCGTAGCCCGCATCCACAGTAATTCCGCCCAGAATACGGCTTGTCAACAGAGTTCCCTGTCCGCCGACCCCTGTCCGCCGACCCCTACAATCATTATATTTTTCGTCTTATTTCCCATAGCTTCTTTTAATCCTCCACCTGCTCGATCGCATCAAATTTACACAGCCCTTTACAAAGTCCGCAGCCGTTACACATGGTCTCATCGATAGAAATGGTTCCGTCAGCATTTCTGGTAAGTCCCGGACAGCCCGGACGCAGACACATACCGCACTTCTTACACTTATCGGCAATCGGCCTGCACCTGCGTGTACTCTTCTGCTTCTTCAGAAGCACGCACGGCGCTTTCGTAATAATGACCGACACTTCGTCCTTTGCCACTTCTTCTTTAATTACTTTTTCCAGTTTTTGAGTGTCAAATGCATCTACCTCGACCACATTTTTAATTCCCATTGCTTCACACAGCCTGAAAATGTTGATTGCCGGAACCACCTCTCCTTTCAGAGTCTTCCCGGTAGCCGCATGATCCTGATGACCGGTCATGCCGGTGGTGGAATTATCCAGAATCATTACTGTCCCGGTCCCCTGATTATAAACCATGTTCATCAGGGAGTTGACGCCGGTATGCATAAATGTAGAGTCACCGATAACTGCCACCCAGTTCTTAATATAATCTTTCCCTTTTGCTTTTTCCATGCCGTGCAGGGAGGAAATACTTGCTCCCATACATATTGTCGTGTCTACAACGCTAAGCGGTGCCACTGCCCCGAGCGTATAGCATCCGATATCTCCCGCTGCATGGATTTTCAGTTTATTCAGGACAGAATATACACTTCTGTGCGGGCAGCCCGGACAAAGGATCGGCGGCCTTGCCGGCACCTGTGCAGGTGCTTTCAGTTCCATCTCTTCTTTCAATACCGCTTTTCGGATCATATTTGCGCTGTACTCACCCTGTACGGTAAAGATTTCCTTTCCGATACATGAGATTCCCCAGGACTTGATCTGTTCCTCGTATACCGGCTCTAATTCTTCAAAAATGTATAATGTATCTACTTTGGAAGCAAATTCTTCGATCAGCTTTCTCGGAAGCGGGTGCACAAGCCCCAGCTTCAGCACGCTGGCATTTGGACAGGCTTCTTTTACATATTGATAGGCAATACCGCTTGTGATAAATCCAATGCCGGTATCATTCATCTCAACTTTATTGACAGGCATGTCACAGCCGTCCTCTGCCATAGCTTTCAGCCTCTGCTCAACATACAGATGCCTTTTCTTTGCATTTCCCGGCATCATGACAAATTTCCCTACATTTCTCTCATATGGAATGTCCGCAGGCTCACATCTCTCTTCCAGAGTGACTGGTCCCTGTGAATGGGAAAGACGGGTCGTTGTACGCACGATCACAGGTGTATCATATTTTTCAGACAACTCAAACGCAAATTTTGTAAAATCCTTCGCTTCCTGAGAATCCGAAGGCTCCAGCACAGGCACCATGGCAGCTCTTGCCACACATCTTGTATCCTGCTCATTCTGGGATGAATACAGTCCCGGGTCATCCGCCGCGACAAGCACCAGGCCGCCATTCACGCCACAATAAGAAACCGTATAAAGCGGGTCGGATGCAACATTTACACCTACGTGTTTCATTGACGCCATGGCACGCACGCCGCTGATGGACGCACCGACAGCCACTTCCATAGCCACCTTTTCATTCGGCGACCATTCCGCATATATCTCGGGATATTTTACTACATTCTCGCTGATTTCCGTGCTCGGAGTGCCCGGATAAGCTGCTGATACCTTTACCCCGGCTTCATAAGCACCTCTGGCAATCGCTTCATTGCCCAGCATAATCTTCACTTCGCTCATATTTATAAAATCCTTTCTGTATTTAAGACTATCAAGCCATGATTTTGATATGCACAGTCCGCACTTTGCTCTGACCTTCGCATACATGCGGACCGTAACTTTTTTAACCCATATTCTGATCCGCGATCAGACTGTTCGCACCGTACATTTCACGCAGCTTCGGCTTTTCAATCTTTCCGGTCGGATTGCGCGGAATCTCGGCAAAAATGATTACCCTCGGCCGTTTGTATCTCGGCAGTGCAAGGCAGTATTCTCTGACTTCTTCCTCCGTCATATCCTCGCCTTCTTTTAATTCGATGATAGCCGCCGGAATCTCGCCTAGACGCTTATCCTTCAGACCTATAACTGCCACATCATGTACTTTATTATTGGTACGGATGAAATCCTCAATCTGTACCGGATACAGGTTTTCGCCTCCGCTGATAATGACATCTTTCTTACGGTCTACAAGGAAAATAAATCCATCCTCATCTTCCTGAGCCATGTCCCCGGTAAACAGCCATCCGTCCTGCAGCACTTCCCGAGTCGCCTTTTCATCATGATAATAACAGGTCATGACACCGGGGCCTTTTACCGCCAGCTCTCCGACTTCCCCCTGCTTTACCTGATTGTGCTGTTCGTCTACGATCTTCACTTCCCAGCCATATCCGGCTTTGCCGATAGCCCCTACTTTGTGAATATTTTCCACACCAAGATGTACACAGCCCGGTCCGATGGATTCGGACAGTCCGTAATTGGTATCATATGCATGGTTTGGGAAAATAGTTTTCCATTTCTTGATCAGGCTTCGTGGAACAGGCTGTGCACCGATGTGCATCAGACGCCACTGATCCAGCTCATAATCCTCAAGATGTACCTTGCCGCTATCAATTGCTTCCAGAATATCCTGTGCCCACGGTACAAGAAGCCACACGATCGTACATTTTTCTTTTGAAATCGTATCCAGGATAAATTCTGGTTTTGTTCCTTTTAACAAAACGGCCTTGCTTCCTGAAATCAGGCTTCCGAACCAGTGCATTTTTGCGCCGGTATGGTACAGAGGCGGAATGCATAAAAATACATCATCCTTCTGCTGGCCGTGATGGTTCTGCTCCACCTTGCAGGAATGCACCAGGCTTCTGTGCTTATGTAAAATCGCCTTCGGAAATCCTGTGGTGCCGGAAGAAAAATAAATCGCAGCATCATCGTCATCACTAAGCTCTATGTCCGGAGACTGGCTTGAACAGTTGGCAGCCAGTGAATGATAGTCATCCGCAAAGCCCGGACATCCTTCCCCGACATAAATCAAAAGCCTTCCCTTACTGATCCTGTCCGCAATTTCCTCCACGCGCCCGATAAACGGATTGCTGAAAACCAGAATATCCGCCTCTGCCAGATTGACACAGTATTCAATCTCGGAAGCCGAATATCGGAAATTCAGCGGTACTGCCAGCGCGCCGGTTTTTAAAATACCGAAATAAATCGGCAGCCACTCAAGACCATTCATCATAAGAATTGCCACTTTATCGCCTTTCTTAATTCCCCTCTGGAGGAGAAGATTCGCAAAACGATTCGCCTTTTCATTAAAGACGCTCCATGTAATTTCACGGCGGTAGCTGGTCTTCGGACTCGGCTCGATCAGTTCAAATTCTTTCCATGTGACCCTGCGGTTCTCCTGAATCTCCGGGTTAATCTCTACCAGACAAATATCATTGGGATATTCTCTGGCGTTTCTCTCTAAAAATTCTGTAATCGGCATTGTTCTCTCCCTTTCTCTGCATCGTACAACATTTTTTAATGTGCTCTTCCCCAGAACAATTTATTGCTTTAACGCTTTTCACCATTAAATCGATTATATCAAATGAATATAGGGAGGTCAACAAAATCCTACCTCATCCCCGCGCAATTCCTTTATAAAAGAAAACGGTGTCACGTGGTATTTTTTCTTAAATGCCCTGTGAAAATAAGAAAGATTGCGAAAACCTACGGACAGAGAAACCTCCAGTATAGAAGAACGTCCCTGTTCAAACAGTTCTACGGCTTTTTCCAGCCGCAGATTGTTAATGTATTCTACACAGGTCATACTCATATGTTTTTTAAAAAAACGCATAAAATGATAATCGCTGAAATAGCACAATTTTGCCAGTTCTGAAACGGAAATCTGCTCCGCATAATGAAGCTCAATATAATCGAGCACATGCTTCAATTTATCAGAAGAGATTCTTGTATCCGGCGAGATATTTTTCTCACCATACTGCAGCAGCTGAAATATTGCCTGTAAAAACAACGCTTTTAGAGCAAGCTCATAACCGACGACAGCCTCGTCGTACAACGAAGCTATCTGATCAAAGATATTCCGCAGGGCTGCATAAGCAGGATGCTCCGGCGTTATCAGGCATGGCATGGATAATTCCTGATTCATCATTGGCGTCAGATATCGTGTGGAACAGATATCCGTAGAATTCCCTCCCAGGAAATTCATATGAAATACATATGTTTCAGAAACAATTTCTTTACCGGTGCCAAGTGAGATTGAGTGGAGGAACAGCGGAGGAATGAATAAAATATCACCTTCCTTCACTTCATAGCCGACCAGATCAACCCGGTAAAAACAATTTCCCTCGGTAATCAGTGTAAGTTCAGCCTCCTCATGCCAATGGGTAGTGACCACCGGATAATCAGGTGCAAGCCGAGTGATATATTTTTGTACAGGAAAAAAAGCCTCTCCGTGTTTTGCGTTTTCTTTTTGTTCCAATGCAAGTGAATGTAACTTTTTCATTTTCTTTAACCCCTGATTCGATAGAGCAGTATTGTGTCATAATATGAAAAAATATTGCAAGAATAAACAATTATTGCAATCTATAATGGCAGTATAATACATCAAAAACAATATCTCAACTGATAATTTGAGGCAGAATAATAATAGAGAGGAGCAGGAAGATGAAACAAAAATGGTGGCATGACAAAGTAGCATATCAGATTTATCCAAAGAGCTTTTTAGATACCAACGGGGATGGTATCGGAGATTTGCGGGGAATAATTTCAAAACTGGATTATATAAAGAAACTGGGAATTGATATTATCTGGCTGTCTCCTATCTACAAATCTCCTTTTGTAGATCAAGGCTATGACATAGCGGATTATTATGCGATAGCCGAAGAATTCGGAACGATGGAAGAATTCGACGAATTACTGTCAGAGGCAAAAAAACGGGATATGTATATTATCATGGATCTGGTCATCAATCACTGTTCTGATCAACATGAGTGGTTTCAGAAAGCACTGGCAGACCCCGAAGGAGAATATGCAGATTATTTTTATTTCCGGAAAGGAAAAAACGGAAATCCTCCCAGTAATTACCGCTCTTATTTTGGCGGCAGCTGCTGGGAACCTGTGCCGGGGACAGATAAATTTTATTTCCATATGTTTGCAAAAGAACAGCCGGATTTGAATTGGGAGAACCCAAAATTGAGACAGGAGCTCTACCGTATGATAAACTGGTGGATGGAAAAAGGAGTTGCAGGATTTCGCATTGATGCCATTATCAATATTAAAAAGAATCCTGACTTTCCTGATTTCGAGCCGGACGGAAAGGATGGAATGGCCGGCTGTCAGAAAATGGTTGAAAGCGTTGATGGTGTAGGAGATCTTCTGGAGGACTTAAAGAAAAACACTTTTCAGAAATATGATGCATTTACCGTTGCAGAAGTATTTAGCATAAAACCGGGAGAACTGGAGCAGTTTATCGGGGAGGACGGACATTTTTCAACCATTTTTGATTTTAGTGCCCACTCCCTGAGCGAGGGAGATCTGGGATGGTATGATGCTCCGGATGTGGATTTTAAAAAATGGCGTGAAACTGTGATAAACGCCCAGCTTGAAATTCAAAAGCACGGTTTTGAGGCAAATATTATCGAGAACCACGATGAGCCAAGAGGTGTGTCACGGTTTTTGCCGGAATATGCCCGAACCCCTAGGGGAGCCAAGATGCTCGGAACAATCAGCGTTCTGTTCCGTGGAATACCATTTATCTTTCAGGGGCAGGAAATTGGTATGCAGAACGCAGTGTGGAATGATATTGATGAATATGATGATATCAGCACCAAAGATCAGTACCATATTGCAAGAGAAGCCGGACTTTCCAATGAAGAGGCATTAGAAGTCTGCGGCAGGATGAGCCGTGACAACGGAAGAACTCCGGTACAATGGAATGATAATGAAAATGCAGGATTTACCACAGGAACTCCATGGCTCAAAGTAAATCCGAATTATAAAGAAATCAACGTGGAAAGCCAGGAAAATGATGCTGAGTCGGTATTGAATTATTACCGCGGACTGGTTGCAGTACGTAAGTCCTCGGAATACAAGGAAGTATTCACATATGGCAGTTATATCCCGGTTTATGAAAATACGCAAACAATCATGGCATATTACCGCGTAAATGCAGATAAACGGATATTAGTAGCCGCCAATTTCGGACAAGATGAAATAGAATTAAGGCTGGAATATCCCGCAAAAAACGTCATTTTATCAAACCGGGAAAGCGCATCCAAAGAAAGAGTGAACATCCCCGGACAAGTTCTTAAACTTGGAAGCTGCGAAGTGATTGTTCTTGAATGTGAACATACTGTATGATTGCAAAGATCGTAAAATCTTTGCAGAGGGCTTGAAAAAAGAAAGAGTAAATTAACAATAATGAGATTGGAGAGAGAAAACATGACAAATAAAGAAAGAAGAGATGCAGGGCTGGCTTATATCTCAGACGACAGCGTATTTGAAGAACAAAAGGTATGCAGAAAAATTTTGCAGAAATTAAATTTTATGGATCGTTCTGATTTTGAGGGAATAGGACAGATAGTAAAAGAACTTTTAGGCAAATCAGATGGAGCCTTCATCAACCCACCGTTTTACTGCGATTACGGGAAGCATATTGAAGTAGGAAAAAACTTCTATGCTAATTATAACTGTACACTTTTGGATGTTGCTAAAATCAAGATTGGCGATAACTGCCAGTTGGCTCCAAATGTAGCGATTTACACAGCCGGTCATCCTGTCCATCCGGTCAGCCGCAATTCTGGTTATGAGTATGGTAAAGAGGTGACACTGGGGGATAATGTTTGGATTGGCGGAAATACAGTAGTCTGCCCCGGAGTACATATCGGCAGCAATGTAGTCATCGGAGCCGGCAGCGTGGTGACAAAAGATATTCCGGACTGGTGCATTGCGGCAGGAAATCCATGCAAAGTTATCCGCAAGATTACAGATGCCGATAAAAAGAAATTATTCCACGATGAAGAAATCGACGATGAGGCATGGAGTAATATCATGGCACGGATGGAGTTTTAATATTTTAAAAGCAGCGCCGGCAAGCGGGGAATTTCCCGCCATGCCGACGCCAATATGATTCTGTGTCTGATTTTTATTTTTCAGCACATTATTCTACATTTTCTGTGTAGCGGCTGATGATCGTCGCACACTCCGCACGGTATGTGCTTCCCTGTGGTTCCAGAGCTTTTTCTTCCCCTTTTCCTGTAATGATTTCTTTCGCCACGCACCATTCGAGTGCTTCGACTGCATATGCCTGTACATTTTCATCATCCGGGAAGGAAGCAAGTGATTTGCGTTCACTCGTGTTCTGTCCTTCGTAGTTTGCGTAACGGAACATCATGACTGCCATCTGTTCACGGGTGATCGGGTCATTTGGTCCGAACAGCCCTGTATCTGTATAACCTGTTACAATCTGATTCTGAGCTGCCCATATGACTGCATCACTATAGAAATGTCCGTCCTTCACATCCGGAAACCTGTCTTCAAAAATGACTTCCGGCTCGCCTTCCATGCGGTACAGAATCACTGCAAACTGCGCCCTTACCAGATTATTACCTGGTCCGAAAACAGTGGTTTCCAGACCGGTCATAAGTTCCTTTACATATACATCATACACATAATCATAGAACCAGTCGCCTTCTTTTACATCTTCATACGGAAGTTCCAAAAGAGGATCATCCGGATTTTCATCTCCCGGCTCATCTGCGTCACGCTGTACATTTACATAATATACGTTTGTTCTGGAAAGACCGCCGTTTTCGTCTGTAATCTCAGCATACCAGCCATTTATGCCTTCTTCCGCATCTTTCCACTCATAGACTGCCGGTGTATTGCTCTCTACATTTTCCACTGTTCCGATCACATCATTTTTATAAACATTGACATCCAGACCGATTGTCTCAAGAGTCTTTGCCTGAGGAACGATTCCCAGATCCGCAAATGTGATTTCAAATGATTCGTCATCATTAAGGTTTGCGCCCTCGATGCTGTATTCATTTCCGATATTCGGTTCTGCAGAAGGCTTTGCATCGTAATCGCCGTAGTTATCCAGTTCCGTTCCGCCGTGTGACGGTGAGAAGGTACGGATGATAATCCTGCCGTTTCCATTGCCGTCATCAAGGTCAAAGTGCATCAGCCTCATATAGCCTGCGCCGCCCTCAATCAGTCCCTGATAGTCGAACAGCATATTGTATACTTTTCTCTCTGTGCCATCCGCGTTGGTAAATGTATCAATGGTTGTTTTTGCATTATGATAATGTCCGGACAAAACCATGCATACATTTTCATTGACAGCTACAACCTCGTCGTGAATGCGCTGCGGTTCTTCTCCCAGACCGCCGCTTGCAAGCAGATATTCGTGGAAATTTAAGATTGCCTTGCGCTCCGGATACTGTGCCAGCACTTCATTCATCCATGCAATTTCTTCATCACCGACTCCCCATCCCATATAGACCATGATGAAGTCGATTCCGCCAACGGTAATCAGATCGTAATGTCCGCGGTTATCTTTGTAGCTTCCGCCGTACCATGCGTTCGAGGAATAACGGGATTCGCCAAAGTACTGTACATAATTCGTGTAATCTCCATTCAGATGTCCTACATCATGATTTCCTGCCAGAATACCATATGGGAATCCTGCCGCATCCAGCATTTTGTATGCCGCGTCAGCCTGTTCCCATTCAGTTGTATTCGGCTCATCGTCAATGATATCACCGTCGTGGAACAGATACTGGATATTCATTCTTTCACGGTTTCCAAGCAGCCAGTTATGGATATTTAACTGATGCTGGTATACTCCGTCTACATCCTTGTCCTGATTTCCTTCGTAATCTTCATTGTAATACTGAGTATCGCTCTCCACCGCAAACGTAAAATCATACTCTGACCGCGGCGTGTCATTTTCATTCGCGGTCTCAGCATTGGGCGTAACATTGATGCCAAATGCTGCTATCTCTGCAGCTTCATCCGGATACTGTTCCGGTGTATAGCCTTCACCGTTCTGCACGATGACCCTGACGCTGCCGTCCGCAAGATGATCTTTCAGAATCACTTCTCCGGTCAGTGTCATGTTTTCACCGTCGGTTGTCTGTTCTGCCGCCAGCTTCTCCCATGTGCCGGAAACAACATTATACACATACATAAATGTCTTCGCATTGTTGCTTGTGCCGGACCATTTTACAGAAATCACCGTATCTTCACTCACCGTATCATCCAAGGCAATTTGGAAGCTGTCATACGGGAAACCATTTCCGGTGCTCTGCTCAAATGCTTTCTCTATCGATCCGCTCTGATTGCTGACGCCGCTGTCAATCGTAATGTTTGAATCTTCCAGCTCATAGCGCTCACCTTTCTTGAAGGTAACGGTCATTTCATCATTACTCGGGTCCGCAGCTTTCACAAAAAGCGTAGGATTTCCCTTAACATCCGCCCCATTTTCCGGAGAAACTTCCGCATCGATATCCGCGGATTCCTTCGGTGTCGTGAAGTAGATTTCTTTCTCAGAAGAATTGCCCACCTCATCACGGGCTGCAATTTTTAATACATGTTCTCCCGCCCGCATTTCCAGTGCCCGGAATTCATACGGTACGGAAATCGTCTTACCATCCAGAAGCACAACGGAAGTTACATTTTCACTGATTGCATCTGCAGCATTCACTTCGATCGTTCCGCTGTGATATTCCTTGCCGTCCTCCATGTTTGTCGTAATCTCCGGCGGTGTGTTGTCAACTTTTACTGTAACCTGTTCGCTTCCATTGGAGATGATATGCTCTCCGTCCGTTACGTCCGTCGTGTTCCACAGATAACGGACGGCCTCAAAATCACTGTCCTCCATCCGGAATGTGACATAAAGGATTTCATACTTGGAGGTACCGTCTCCCATGAAAATATCTGACTGCTGTGTCGCAACTGCTACATCTACCATCGGAACATTATCCATGTTCTCATGCTCTACTGCGCCGAGTCCTTTTTTCGCCCGGTAAGAAACCGGAATTAATGTTCTTCCGTTAGGAAGCACCATACGAATGTTGCGGATCGTAAAGTCGTCATTGTTTTCAATATTGTGCTCCAGCACATTTGCCTTATTTCCTGCATGGAATTCGACGGTGATCGTCTTTGAGTTCACATCAAATTTTTCCGCATTGATATCATAAACATAGGTCGCAACAGTGTCATAAGTACCTTCGTTGAAAATGCCGACCACATCGCCGTCCACCGCAACTGCATTTTTAAAGAATACATCTGTATCTGTCGCCTCAAATGCAATCTTTCCGCATCCGTTGATTGACTTCACTGTCTGATCTGAGATGTCTGTTCCGTCAATCAGAAGCCGGCTGCCATATGCGATTACCTGCTGACTGTCCGTAATCATATCTCCGTCTTTTAAGTTCAGACTTCCCAAAACCGATACATCCGTGTTATAAACTGTCTTTTCTTCTGTCGTTACAACAGAAAATCCGTCACTTACTTCAAAATAATATGTATAGCTTTTCTTATTCAGCAGGTCTATGTTATTCAATGTTTTTTCAAAATTGTTTTCCCCGCTATGTGTCAGATTATAGCGCTCATAACTCTCCTGTGCATTATACTTCAGATAAAGCGCAACTGTTTTTACACATGCTCCCGCGGGAACAGCTTCCAGCGTAAATGTAAAGGATTCTGTCTCATTGTCAAACGTCTCCGCCGTACCGTCTGTCAAAGCCGGCTGACCGGATGGTTGTTGTAGGACTGCCGGGCTGACCGGCTTCTCTGTATCTGTCAGGATACCCGGAGTCGGCGTCGCTGTATCGGATGTCATTACCGTCGTAAATTCTCCGTCTATATACTGACTCTGGCAGGTAATTGATTTATCCGCGTTGGTGTTATCCGCACCGTTATCATTGTAAATGACAGAATCTACGGTATCTCCTACGTTGGTACAGATGCGAAGTCCTCTTCTTCCGGAATTTGCCATGCCGCCATTGAAAAGCTGGATTAACTGATCATCCGTCAAGTCTGTACCGAATTTCTGATTGAAATCCGCTGTTGTCAGCTCATTATTCGGACCATTCTTAATCCAGAATACCAAAGTCCCGCCTGCTTCAAGTTCTTTATCGTCCGTCTCCCACCACAGGGTATTCACTCCCGTATCAGGATAAACATAGTACAAACGATAATCCTTCAGATTGATAGTACTGTCTGAATTATTGCAGATTTCAATGAATTCATAGGCATCTGAGCCGCCCAGATTGGAGCTGTCCGGCAAAAGCTCTGTAATCGCAAGCACAGGTGCTCCCTCTGCCGTAATCTCCGGTGTGTCAGGCGTCTCTTCCTGCGTCTCAGGGTTCTCCGGTGATTCCGGTTCGGTATATTCACCGATAGCTTCTGTGTTTCCTGCATTTTTAATCCACACAAGTATACTGGAATCAGCCGGTACAACACAGTTGTCCGGGGTCCATATGGTCTGTTTGCTGCCGTTAATATAGATAATGTCGTAATTATCCATATCCACGTCCGAAGAACTGATATTTGTCACCTCAAAATATTCATATGCGTCTGCACCATTCAGGTTGTCCGTATTCGGCACCACCTCTGTAATCAGGATCGGTGAACTGATTTTCGGATTTGTCTCCTCTGTGTCTGCCGCCAGTGTCTGAATGCCGCCGGAAGTCACAGACAGAAGTGCCGCCAGACCGGCCGCCGCCCATCTTATTCCTTTCTTTTTCATACTTACCTCCATCATTAAAACTTTTTGTTACATGATAAAGGTAGCATTTTAACCAAAACAGCTTCCACCATCCATCCGTTAACTGTAATTTAAAAACTTGTAAAGTGATTTTTGTTAATTTAAAACAATGTCCGTTTTGATGACATTATCTCAGTTTTTTATGTAGCTGTTTAATCTAAGGAGAGCATATATGACAGCCGTAATTTCAGATATCCAGAACGCATACCATACATAATTTATGCCAAAACATCTGCTGAGCAGCCAGACAGACGGAAGCAGGATTATGAGCTGGCGTATCGCAGTTCCTGTCATATTGACCATACCATTTCCAAAACCGGATATCAGGTAGCCTGTTACCATAGTGACCGCGGCAAAAAGAATAGTCGGTGCAATAATCCTCAGTGCAGGAATGCCGATCTGCATCATGCCGGCCCCTGCTTTGAAATATGCCAGCAACATTCCCGGCACACTTTCAAAAATTACGACTCCCACACAGGCAATTACTGCCGCAAATCCCAGGCTCACCCTGCAGGTATCCTTCACACGTTTCCAGTTCTTTGCCCCTGTATTAAACCCGATGATCGGCAGCGCTCCCTGCCCCAGCCCGTTCATTGGCATAAACACAAAATTCTGGAGCTTAAAATATACACCAAAAAAGGCGACCGCCGTATCAGAATAGAATCCCAGGATCAAATTCATACCGGCTACCATGATGCTGCTGAAGGCTTGTGTCAGGATAGTAGATGCCCCGACTTTATAGATGGCAATGAGGTCATCGTTGTGAAAATGTAATTGTTTCCAGACAAAATGGATTTCTTTATTCTGCACATAATGCAGGGCCAGTCCGATAAGCGCGGCCGCCCATTGTCCGATTACTGTACCAGCATAGACACCATGATTGGAAAAGACATGGATACCACCAGCTTCGGCACGGGCATTATTCCCATCTTATTTTCTTTTTGCATCATCATTCCTACCTTTCCTGTAATAAAAAGAAAATTCCAAAGACCTTATGGCTTTTGAATTTTTTCCATATTACGAGGCATTTGCAGGAAGTTTTGTTAAATCTTTGATTACCTCACCTGCAATGATCAGCCCCACCACCGACGGCACAAACGCATTTGAACCGGGAATATCCCTGCGCTCCGTACATTTATGCACCGTGCCCGGAGGACAGATGCAGTGATTTCTGCAGCTGATTGCCATATCTTCGATCGGTCGGATTGGTTTTTCTTTAGAATAAACCACTTTCAGGTGTCTTATATTGCGCTTTTTCAATTCCCGGCGCATCACTTTAGCCAGCGGGCATACGGATGTCTCATAAATATCAGCCACTTCAAACATCGCCGGGTTGATTTTGTTTCCCGCTCCCATACTGCTGATAATCGGAATCCCTGCACTTTCCGCCTCTAAAACAAGCTGAATCTTTGCCGTTACGGTATCTACGGCATCTACCACGTAAGAGTACCGGCTGAAATCGAATTCATCCTTCGTTTCCGGAAGGTAAAAACATTTATGTGTATTTACAATGACGTCCGGATTAATGTCCAGAATCCGTTCTTTCATAACATCCACTTTATATTTGCCGACAGTTTTTCTGGTCGCTATGATCTGCCGGTTAAGATTGGTCAGACACACCTTATCATCATCTATCAGGTCAATTGCACCTACTCCGCTTCTTACCAGCGCTTCTACTGTATACCCTCCGACACCGCCGATTCCGAACACGGCTACTCTTGAATTATTTAATTTCTGCATTGCCTCTTTACCAAACAGCAATTCCGTTCTCGCAAACTGATTCAACATTTTACTTTTTTCTTCCTTATTATATTTTATTCTTCTTTCTCAAATCCTTCTTTTTCCATTGCTTCCTGAATTTCCGCTTCACAGGAACGCATTGCATAAATCGTTTTCTGGATCAAATCATTCAAATCCCATCCCAACATATCTGCGCCATGCTGTATAACTTCCCTGGAACAGCCTGCCGCAAAATTGGCACTTTTATATTTCTTTTTTACAGATTTCACTTCCATGTCCTGAACACTTTTTGACGGGCGCATAAGTGCGGCCGCTCCAATCAGCCCTGTCAGTTCATCTGCCGCGTATAACACTTTTTCCATCTCATGCTCAGGCTTTACATCCACCGTCAGGTCGTATCCATGGCTGCACACCGCATGGATGATATCTTCCCCAACCCCTGCGTTTCTTAAGAGTTCCGGTGCTTTGACGCAATGTTCTTCAGGATATTGCTCAAAATCGATATCGTGAAGTAATCCGACGATACCCCAGTATTCCGCATCCTGCCCATATCCCAGTTCATTTGCATACCATTTCATGACCCCTTCCACTGTCAGCGCATGCTGAATATGAAACCGGTCCTGATTATATTGTTTTAACAAATCAAATGCTTCTTCTCTTGATATATGTTTGTCCATGATTCATTTCTCCTTGCCATAAAAATTGTTGCCATAGATATTATTATAGCTATTTTCACAATAGATATTTACCGAAGCGCATCTCCCCGCTCTTCCACCAAATGATATCCGGCGCTTTCCACCCGCCTGCTCAGGCATCCCCTGCATTCAGCGGCTTCTTCCCCGGTACAGATTTTATTATCATAAAGCTCATACAGCTTCCGGTTTTCCACCGGAGACAGATTGGGCATTACCACGTTTGCCCCCACAGAAAGCCCCTTTTCCCTTCCTCTCGGGTCAAGTGTCCCCAGAGCTGTCGTTGCGGGCAGCAGCACTTTCGGGAGCATGATACGGATGACAGACAGTAAGAACAGCGTCAGATCAACACTCCCCGCCTTTTCCTCGGCATAAATGGTATCGTGATGAGGGATAAAAGGTCCGATTCCAACCATTTCAGGCTTTAATTCCTGCAAAAACAGCAAATCTTCTGCAATATTGGACAGTGTCTGTCCCGGAGACCCTACCATAAATCCGGCTCCCACCTGATAGCCCAGCTTTTTCAAATCAAACAGGCATTGTTTCCGGTTCGCCAGGCTCATTTCTGCCGGATGAAGGGAACGGTAATGGGATTCGTCTGCAGTTTCATGGCGAAGCAGATAACGGTCGGCACCTGCTTCTTTAAACAGACGGTAGCTGTCACAGGATTTTTCCCCGACTGACAGGGTAATGGCACAATCAGGGAATTCTGTTTTTATCGCCCTGATGATTTCAGCCATCCTTTCGTCCGTATAATAAGGGTCTTCTCCCCCCTGAAGGACGAAGGTACGATATCCTAATCCATACCCCTGCCGGCAGCACTCTAATATTTCATCCCGGGTCAGTCTATATCTGTTGACGTGAGGATTTCCTCTGCGTATACCGCAGTAATAACAGTTATTTTTGCAATAATTCGTAAATTCAATCAATCCTCTTGTAAATACTTTAATTCCGTAGTATTGCTTCCTCAATCTTACCGCTTCAGCCTGAAGCCGTCCCACTGCTTCTTCATCTTCCCGGTATTGAAGCAATTCCAGATATTCTGCCTTTGAAAGATTATGCAATTCGATCAATTTATCAATTACTGTCATATCCGCCATTTCTCATCCTTTTTTTAAACCCGCCCCGGCTTTATCGCACATTTCTTTCCTATGATATCATTTTCGTCCTGGCAGTTCCAGTGTTTTTTCTTCGTTAATAAATATGTGTACTGTAATTCTTCATTCACACTCTCCGTTTATCCATTTTCTTTGACAGCAGCATTCCCAGCCCCTGCAGAATCTGTACCAGGGCTACAAGAATTATTATTGTTACTAACATGACATCTGTCTGGTATCGGTAATATCCATACCGTATGGCAATATCTCCCAGACCGCCGCCGCCAACGACTCCCGCCATCGCTGAATATCCCAATATCGTTCCGACTGCAATGGTTACGCCTACCAGCAGTGATGTGCGTGCCTCTGCCAGCATGACTTTCCAGATAATCTGAAAATTTCCCGCTCCCATACTGATCGCCGCTTCTATCACACCACGGTCAACCTCTTTCAATGAAGACTCGACCATGCGGGCAATAAAGGGTGCTGCGGCAATAACCAGCGGCACCACTGTGGCGCTTGAGCCGTAGCTTTTTCCGACGATGGCTTTCGTCAGAGGTATCACAAGAATCAGCAGAATCAAAAAAGGAATACTTCTAACCAGATTTGCCACAAAATCCAACACTTTATAAATCAGCCTGTTCGGCCGGATGCCTTCTTTATCTGTCACTGCCAGAAGAATTCCCATAGGCAGTCCAAGAACATACCCGAACAATGTAGACATCAATGTCATATAGAGAGTATCTGCCGTCCCTTCTGCCAGCATGATAATCATTTCCTTACCCCACATATTCTAAAACCTCCGTATTTCATCTTCATTTGTTCTGGATACCTGCGTTGAGGATAAGCTTTCTCGCCGCCTCTGTTTTCGGTGAATCAAATACTTCATCCACCGTCCCGGATTCTACAAGCTTCCCTTCCTCCAGCACAGCCACATGGCTGCAGATTTCCCGGACAACGCTCATCTCATGCGTGATGACCACAATGGTAATTCCATACTTTTCATTGATATCTTTCAATAAGGAAAGTATGGATTTTGTTGTCTGAGGATCCAGTGCACTTGTCGCCTCATCACAGAGCAGTATTTCCGGATTTGCAGCCAGCACGCGTGCAATCGCAACTCTTTGTTTCTGACCTCCGGACAGCTGAGCCGGATAGGCTTTTGCTTTTTCCTTCAGGCCTACCGTTTTTAATAACTTAGAAGCCCGTTCCCTTGCTTCTTTTTTCTTCATTCCCGCAATTTCCAGTGGAAAACATACATTATCCAGAACATTTCTCTGCATCAGAAGATTGAAATGCTGGAAGATCATACCTATCTTCCGTCTTTCCATTCGCAATTCCCGCTCCGAAAGTTCCAGAAGATTATTTTTTCCTATAAAAATACTTCCGGAAGTAGGGCGTTCCAGCAGATTCAGACACCTCACCAACGTACTTTTTCCTGCTCCGGACAGTCCTATAATCCCAAAAATATCTCCTTTGTCAATAGAAAAACTGATATCATCCGCAGCGACTACTTCTCCCGTGCCTGAACTAAATATTTTATTTAAATGTTCTACCTTTATGATCGGTTCCATCCTTTACTCCTCATATCTGATTTTATGTATTATAAACGAAAGGTGGGATGCCGCCGTTAAATTGCAGCACCCCGCACCTTTAAAGGAATTATTCCCCTGAATCTCTCTCCAGATTATTCCTCAAACGGAATAACTGCGCCGTCATATGTTTCATTAATAAATGTTTTAATTTCTTCAGACTTCAGAGCTTTGACCAATGCCTGCGTTTTTTCTGAATCCTCATTTCCTTCTTTTACTGCGATCACATTTACGTATGTCTTCGCAGCTTCTGAATCGGATGTTTCATAAGCAATGGCATCTTTTGCTGCTGAAAGACCTGCCTGCAGTGCATAGTTTCCGTTAAGTACTACGAAAGCCACTTCATCTTTTACTCTTGATACCTGTGCCGCTTCCATTTCCTGAATCTGGATATTTTTCGGATTGTCCTCGATATCCTTTACAGTTGCTGCCAGTCCTGCGCCGTCTTTTAAAGTAATGATACCATTTGCTTCCAAAAGCAGCAGTGCCCTTGCTTCATTTGTCGTGTCGTTCGGAACTGCAATCACATCTCCGTCCTCCAGCTTATCCAGTGAATCCTTGGTTCCCGGATAGATACCAAACGGTTCATAGTGGATACCGCCTGCATTTACCAGATGTGTCCCGTTATTCTCGTTAAAATCTTCAAGATACGGAATGTGCTGGAAATAGTTTGCGTCAATCTGTCCGTCCTCCACTACCAGGTTCGGCTGAACATAATCTTCATATACTGTCACTTCCAGATCCCATCCTTCTGCTGCAAGGATTGGTTTTACCTGTTCGAGAATCTCAGCATGAGGTGTCTCAGATGCTGCCACTGTAATGGTACCCTTGTTCTCTACCACTACGCCGCCTTCTACGACCAGGCTGTCAATATCGACTTCTGTTCCATATACCGGCTCCAGTGTTTCTTTATAGTCTGCGTGGAAAAATTCTTCATCTGCCAGAGCTACGATTTCTTCATTAATCCAGTCTTTTAATGTATCATTTCCTTTAGATACGGCCGGTGCAATCGTATCCAGGTCTCCCAGCGACTGGATTCCTACAGAAAATCCGTCGTTCTGAAGAGCCCATGCAAGAACCTCTGTGTTGTCAGTGGAAAGTGCGTCTCCTCTTCCATCCAGCAGTGCATTATAGGCTTCTGTATACTGGTCGAACTTCAGCAGTTCTACCTCCGGGTAATTCTCTGTGAAATAAGTCTCAGCAGTTGTTCCCTTGGCAACGATCAGCTTCTTTCCTTCCAGATCTTCCGGTTTTGTGATCAAAGCATCATCCGGTGATACAACTCCAAGAGCGACTTTCATATACGGGAGTGCAAAATCTACAGACTGTGCACGTTCCTCTGTTACCGTAAAGTTTGCAAGGATCACATCGACTTTTCCGGACTCCAGATACTCAACACGGCTTGCAGGCTCTGTAGATACATATTCAATCTCTACGCCAAGATCCTTTGCAAGACGTTCTGCGAAATAAACATCATACCCCTGATAATCCCCATTTTCATCCACATAACCAAATGGATTCTTGTCACTGAAAACACCAATGACAATTTTCCCGCTTTCCTTGATCTCATCCAGAGTACGGTAGATTCTGCCCTCCTCTGATGTTTCCTCATCAGCTTTTTTCTGTCCGCATCCTGTCAAAGATGCAACTACAAGAGCAAATGCAAGCAACAATGTAATAAACTTTTTCATAATTCTCATCCTTCTTTCTTTTTAAACGTAAATGTATTCAAAAACCGCCTTGCACGATCGGTTTTTGGCTGAGTAAAAAACTTTTCCGGTGCATCCATCTCTACGATTTCACCACCGTCCAAAAATACAATTCTGTCTGCGACAGCTCTGGCGAACTGCATCTCATGCGTAACAATTACCATGGTAGAACCGGCCTTTGCCAGTTCCAGCATCACATCCAGTACCTCCCGGACCATCTCCGGGTCCAGCGCAGCAGTCACTTCATCAAACAGGAGAATCTCCGGCCTCATGATCAGGGCTCTTACGATTGCGACTCTCTGCTTCTGCCCTCCCGATAACTGCCGGGGAAAAGCATCTTTTTTATCCAGAAGCCCGACTCTTCCCAGCAGCTCCTTTGCTTCCTTCTCTGCTTCTTTTTTATCCTTTTTCTGTACTTTCAAAGGTCCAAGCAGAATATTATCGATCACCGTCATATGCGGAAAGAGTTCATAGCTTTGGAACACCATTCCTATTTTCTGACGGACATCACTCCATTTTGTTTTATTATCCGTAATCACATTACCATCCAAGAGTATTTCCCCGGACTGAATCTGCTCCAGTCCGTTCATACATCGGAGGAATGTACTTTTTCCACATCCGGAAGGTCCTATGAGGACCACTACTTCACCTTTATGTACATCCAGCGATATATCTTTCAATACCGGTCCGTTGCCATAATCTTTGTGAAGATGATGTATTTCCAGCAATTTCTCTTTCTGGACCACTAAATCCACCTCCTGCATGTTGTTCAGCGTTTGCCGTATTAATTTGCCCATTTCTTTTCCATTCTGGCCGCCAGCCTTGATATGGGCCAACAGACTATAAAGTACAAAAAGAAAATCGTTCCGTATATCCAAAGTGCCGAATCCGGTACCGTATACCGGTTTGCTTCGATAATCTGCTGCGCCACTTTCATTACTTCCACCACCCCGATCAATACAATCAGCGAAGTCGTTTTTATCATTCTGGTCATCAGATTAATCGCCAGAGGAATAAGCCGACGCTGGGTCTGCGGGATGATGATATACCGGTAAATCTGAATCACATCCAGCCCCAGTGCCGCACCGCTTTCATACTGATGCTTTGGTATGGATATCAAAGCGCCCCTGACCAAATCTCCCATTTCCGCCGTTCCCCACAGTGTAAATACGATCACTGCTGAAACCTGCCCGGACAGTTGAATGCCGAAAGATTTCGTCGCCCCGAAGTAGACGAGAAATAATAAAACCAGCTGCGGCATAATCCTTATAAACTCCAGATACACCTTTGTAATACAGCGGGTAATCGGATTTTTTAATGTCATCACCATTCCCAGCAGTATCCCGAATATTATGGATAAGGCAACGGATATAAGAGAAATCTTTACGGTAATCCATAAGCCTCCCATAAGTCTTGCAAAATTATTGCCCATGAACAGGACTCTAATTCCCAAATCCTGCATACCGAAGCCTCCTCTCAAGCCATCCTGCCGCTAATGAGACAGGAAGCAGCAATACCAGATAAGCGATCACCAGCATCAGCAGTGCCTCATCCGTCTGATAATATAAACCGATCAGATCCTTTGCTACGTACATCAAATCAGCAAGAGCAACCACGCTGAATACTGAGGTTTCTTTAATCAGGAAAATCACATTGGCACATAAAGCAGGAACAGACACTGCCAGTGCCTGCGGGAAAACCACATACCGCATTGCCTGCGGATGGCTTAACCCGATAGCAAGCGCCGATTCAACCTGGCTTTTTTCCACGGCTTCCAGCCCACTTCGGAATGCCTCTGCCATGTAACTGCCGCCCAGAAAACTCAATCCGATGACCGCACAGCTTTCTGAGCTGAGCATGATCCCGATCTTCGGAAGACCGAAGTACAGAAAAAATAACTGTACAAGCAGCGGTGTGTTCCTGGACAATTCTATGTATATCGCTGTTATACGCTTTATTACAGGAACTCTGTAATATCCCGCCAGGGAACATATGATTCCGATAATTATGGAAAATAAAATTCCCGTAATTCCTAACCGAAGTGTTAATTTTGCGGCTTCCACATACATTGGAAGATATTTTGTCACAAAACCGATATCCAAATTATCACTCCTTTACAACAATTTATATGCAGATTCATAATTACTTATTTTTCCTATCGTTTTAGTAGGATTCTAACACAAGTTTTTTGTCTGTCAACGATTTTTTTAGATTTTTATTGTATTTTATTAAAAACATACCGGAATAGTATGTTTTAAACACTCAAAAATGGTCCACCGGACCATTTTTTCATATGCTTTGCAACAAAAAAGGCAGCAGAACCTCAAAACTTCGATTCTGCTGCTCTCTGATATTTTATCTGATCATATTTAAAAAGTATTGATGTACTCTTGTATCATCATTAACTTCCGGATGAAACGCTGTCACTAGCTGATTTTCCTGGCGGGCTGCAACGATTTTTCCGTCCGCCTGTGCCAGTATTTCGGTATTTTCATATATTTTTTCTATATACGGGGCACGGATAAACGACATCGGTATTGTCCCGATTCCTTTAAATTCCTGTTCTGTATAAAAGCTGCCAAGCTGTCTTCCATAAGCATTTCGTTTCACACGGATGTCCATTGTTCCCAGGCAGGCCGGATTATCTTCCACTTCTTTTGCCAGAAGAATCAACCCTGCACAGGTCCCGTATACAGGCATGCCTGACCGGATTTTCTCACGGATGATTTCAAACATTCCTGATTCATGCAAAAGTTTTGCCATGACAGTGCTTTCTCCCCCCGGAAGAATCAATGCATCAAACGGATGATCCAGATCTTTCCTCTGGCGGATTTCAAAATGCTCGGCACCCAGCCTGTCAAGCATAGCTCCATGCTCGGCAAAAGCCCCCTGTAAAGCTAAAATTCCTACTGTCATCCTATTTTCCCCGCTCTGCCATCAGAAGTTCAATTTCCTGCTCATTAATTCCAACCATTGCCTCTCCCAGATCTTCGGAAAGCTCTGCGATCAATTTTGCATCTGTGTAATTCGTAACTGATTTTACAATTGCCGCCGCGCGTTTTGCCGGATTTCCGGATTTAAAAATTCCGGAGCCCACAAACACACCTTCTGCCCCAAGCTGCATCATCAGTGCGGCATCAGCCGGCGTTGCCACTCCGCCTGCCGCAAAATTTACAACCGGGAGTTTGCCATTCTCATGAACATACTGCAGCAGATCAACAGGAACCTGAAGCTGTTTTGCCGCTTCAAAAATTTCATCATCCCTTAAATTCTGTACTCTTCGTATCTCTGCATTCATCGCTCTCATATGGCGGACTGCCTGAACGACATCTCCTGTGCCCGGCTCACCTTTTGTACGGATCATGGATGCACCTTCTGCAATTCTGCGGAGTGCTTCCCCCAGGTCACGTGCGCCACAGACAAAAGGTACTTTAAATTCCCGTTTGTTAATATGATATACATCATCTGCCGGAGATAACACTTCACTTTCATCAATGTAATCAATCTCAATCGCCTCTAATATCTGTGCTTCCACAAAATGCCCGATACGGCACTTTGCCATGACAGGAATCGAAACTGCCTCCTGTATCCCCTTAATCATTTTCGGATCGCTCATTCTGGAAACGCCTCCTGCCGCACGGATATCTGCCGGAATACGCTCCAGTGCCATTACAGCACATGCCCCGGCTTCTTCTGCTATTCTGGCCTGCTCCGGTGTCGTCACGTCCATAATAACGCCGCCTTTCAGCATTTGTGCAAGCTGTTTATTTAACTCATATCTTTTGTCTTCCATAATTATTTCCTACCTTTCATATATGAATAACGATTTATATGGTTATTATACAGATAATTGCACTCTTTAAAATGTCCAGTTTTAACATTTTTAACCAGTCCAGTTTGATTTTCCCTCTCCTGCTGTTTATTTCAAATAAAAAATACTTTCTCCGATAACTTCATCGTATCCTCAATTGATTCAATGCTTGTTCCAATTGATTCAATGCCTGCTGCAGGGTTATTCTTGGGCATGCAATGTTAATGCGTTCAAAGCCTTCACCATCTTTTCCAAACATGGCCCCGCTGTCCAGCCACAAATGTGCCTTGTTTACAACCAAATCCTCTCGTTCCTGTTCTGTCATTTCCAGTTCTCTGAAGTCCAGCCAGATCAGATATGTTCCTTCCGGGACAACTGCATGTATTTTCGGCATTCTTTTCTCCAGATAATCGCTCAGAAACAGAAAATTATCCCATATATACTTTTTCACTTCTTCCAGCCATTCTTCTCCGCCCTCATAGGCAGCCTGGCAGGCAACAAGTCCCGGAGCGCTCACCTGGCTGTACCCCACTGCCGCAATTTCATGCCGGAATCTTCTTTTCATTTCATGATCTGCGATGAAAATATTGGATATCTGCAGGCCGGCAAGATTGAACGTCTTACTCGGCGCAGTACAGGTGATCGTTATTTTCTCAAACTCCGGCGACAGGGAAGCAAAGACAAGATGACGGTTTCCCTGCCAGACAAAATCACTGTGTATTTCATCACTTACCACAAGCACGCCGTATTTCAGGCAGATTTCACCAAGTTTTCTTAATTCCCATTCTTTCCAGACCCGTCCCACCGGATTGTGGGGACTGCAGAGGATAAAAAGCTTTACCTTCTCCTTGATAATTTTTTCTTCAAAATCCTGAAAATCAATTTCATAATGGCCATCTGCCAGTTTCAAAGGGCTGTTGATCAGCTTTCTGTTGTTATCTGTAACTACTTCACTGAATGGATAGTATACCGGCTGCTGGATCAGGACTGCCTCTCCTTCTTTCGTAAATGCACGAACTGCGGCCGCAATGGCAAATACAACCCCGGGAGTCTTTACCAGCCAGTTTCGCTTTACTTTCCACCCGAATCTTTTGTCGTACCATCCTTCTACGGCCCGGAAATAATCCTCTTTGCTTTCCGTGTACCCAAAGATACCATGACGAATTCTTTGTTCCAGCTTTTCCAGTACCACAGGCGCGGTCCTGAAATCCATATCGGCAACCCACAACGGCAACACATTCTCTGACTTACCTCTCTCTCTGGCAAAATCATATTTCAGGCTATCAGTACCCCGTCTTTCTATCACTGTATCAAAATCAAACACTTCATTACCCTCCATCATTTTTTCATAACTCCCCCACCGACACTGATTTGTTACTCACCTGCTTAGAGGCGGGAGATTTCTCCCTCTGATATTTATGAAAGAGCCTGATCAAGGTCTGCAATCAGATCTTCCACATTTTCAATTCCGACCGACAGCCGTAAAAACCGGTCCGTAATACCAAGCTTATCCCGGATTTCCAACGGGACATCTTCATGTGTCTGCAGCATAGGATAGGTCAGAAGGGACTCCACTCCCCCGAGGCTCTCCGCATAAGTAATAAGCTTTATCCGCTCCAACACGTTCCGGGCAGTCTCTGCCGTATCCGTACAGAAAGAAACCATGCTTCCAAACCCCCTGGACTGGCTTAAATTCACATCATACCCAGGATGATCCGAAAGCCCCACATAATAAACTTTTTCAACTTTTTTCTGTTCCTTGAGCCACCGGGCAATTCCATGAGCATTTTTTTGCTGCTTTTCCAGACGGACCGACAGCGTCTTAATCCCTCTTAATACGAGAAAACTGTCAAACGGAGACAGGCTGCTCCCTATTGTCTTATAAAAATAACGGATCTCCGGCACAAGCTCTTCTCTGGATGTGCTCAGGAATCCGGCTAATGTATCGTTATGCCCGCCCAGGAATTTTGTACCGCTGTGAATAACAATATCCGCTCCATGGGCAATTGGATTTTGAAAGTACGGAGTAAGAAAGGTATTGTCCACGATCAGCAAAAGACGATACCGGTCCGCCAGTTCTTTCATTTTAGAAAGATCCGTTACCTTCATGGTAGGATTACTGGGAGTCTCAATATACAAAGCTTTTGTATTATCCCTGATTTCCTTTTCTGTCAATTCCCGGTCTGAAGTATCAACATAAGAAAATTTCAGGCCTCTTTTCATTTCAGCCCTCTCAAATGCACGGACGGAACCGCCATAGAGATCATCTGTACACAGAATATGGTCTCCCGGCTGAAACAATTCTAGTATAACTCACTATAAATAACAAACTGTTTGAATATATGTTTTCGCTATGGTATAATTGAACCATCGGAGGTGCCAATTATGCCTAATACAATCAA
>SFGN01000172.1 GCA_004556565.1 Lachnospiraceae bacterium
GGATATAGGTGCTATTGGGTCATCTTTCAAAAGAATTTCGTATGATTACTTTAATTTGTCTGATCAGCTGATAGCCAAAGAACATAAAGCAGATACACAATTGCCGTTATGTTCGTCTATGCAGCATAATTACTTTAAAGTGAACAAAAGAACATTTTGGATGAAAAGCCAAGCGATTGCATATGTAGAGAAAGCTCTTCAGGATGGAGATACAGAGTTTTATTTCCGGGTGGAAGGGAAAAATGTTGCGTCTGATGTAGCAGAGAAGATTTATGATCAGATATGTGTTTTTTTCTCTGAAAAGGGGATTACAGACAAAAGGGTAAAACGTATAGCAAATGACAAGATAGGTAGCTGCTGGATAAAGATTTATTGAGGGATTTTTATGTTCGAACTAATATTATTTGCCATTGGCTTGTATATTCCGCGACCACAGATCAGGGTTTCCGCCAAAATTGATCAGGTATTCCGCTTAAATTGACCAGACTTTCCGCTCTTTCGGATCAATGCTTCCGTACTGCTGATCATGCCTCCTATAATGAAGATGGCATGCTGTTTAGTGTGACTATTCTATAGGAGGACGATAATTATGGTGAATTATCGAGAGATACTGAGACTCAACAGTCTCAAATACACCCAGACGGATATCAGTATCAGTCTGAAGACATCCCGTAACACGATACGCGAAGTCATCAAAATGGCGAAGGAGAAAGATATTTCCTGGCCGTTGGAAGAATCCGTCACAAATTCCGTACTGGAAGGACTCCTGTATCCGGAAAAAACCGAAAAGGCCAATGTATTCTGTCAGCCTGATTATGAATACATCCATAGGGAACTTGCCCGGCCCGGAGTGACGATGTCCCTGCTTCATGCAGAATACCTTGCCAGATGTGCTGATGCAGGACAGATTGGCTACCAGAAGACCCAGTTTTATGACAATTACTCTACCTGGGCAAGAAAAACGAAGGCAACCATGCGTATCCATCATAAGCCGGGTGACGCTATGGAGGTCGACTGGGCAGGCAACACACTGCCAATCACGGATTCTGTTACCGGCGAGACAACGGATGCTTACCTGTTTGTGGCGGTGCTTCCCTGCAGCTGCTTCGCGTATGCCGAACTCTGCAGGAACATGCAGTCTGAAAACTGGCTGCTCTGTCATGCCCATGCTTATGAATACTTCGGCGGAGTGCCGCGGCTTCTTATTCCGGATAACCTCCGTACCGGCGTAACAAAGAATACCCGCCTTGATACAGTCATCAACCGCAGCTATCTTGAACTTGCTGAACACTACCAGACTGCTGTTGTTCCTGCCAGGGTTGAGGCTCCAAAGGACAAATCCCATGCGGAAGGGACTGTAAAGTATGCATCTACATGGATCCTTGCAGCTCTGCGTGACCGGGTATTCTTCACATTTGAGGAGGCATTTGCTGCCGTAGCCGAAAAGCTGGAATCCCTCAACGATGCTGAGTTCAAGAAGCGGGAAGGCACACGCCGCCTTGCCTATATAAATGAAGAAAAAGCATTTATGCAGCTTCTCCCTGTTAACGCTTATGAACCTGCCATCTGGTCAGATGCTACTGTCCCGACGGATTACTGCGTTACTGACGGCCTCAACCGTTATTCGGTCCCGTATGACCTGATTGGCGAACAGGTACAGTCCAGAGTAACCCGTGACACTGTGGAATTCTTTTACCACGGCAACCGGGTAGCGTCCCATGTCAGGCTGCACCACCGCCAGCCTGATCCGGTCGTAAAGACAGAACATATGCCTGACAGTCATAAAAAGTATCTGTCCTACAATAAGGATGCCTTCCTTGAATGGGCCGAAACCATTGGTGAAAACACAAAAAAGGTGATCCGCGCTTTTCTCCAGGAAGGCCGTGCTCCGGAACAGGGCTATAAATCCTGCCGCAATCTTATGAAACTTTGCGAGAAATACGGCAGTGAAAAGCTGGAAGAGGCATGCAGAAGCATGCTTACATTCAGCGGTACTCCCAATATAAGATCCCTGATGCAGCTTCTGAAGACTCCGATTAGGCAAAGCACAGCCTCATCTCCCGCATCCGAGAGCCATGGCAGCCGCGGCATTACGCGCGGTGCTTCCCAGTTCAGGAAGGAAGGTGGTCAGTGATGCTTAACAAAGATATCCTGAACAGACTGAAGGAACTCCATCTTACTCCGATGGCCAACGAACTTGAGACCCAGATGGAACATCCAGAGGCCTACCAGACACTTTCCTTCGAAGACCGTCTTTCTCTTCTGATAGATGTACAGCTGGCATCCAAGAACGCCAATGCAATAAAGAAGCGGATCCAGGACGCTCATTTTTCTGAGCAGGCATCGATTGAAGATATCGAGTACCATACTGACCGGAAGCTTGACAGGGCTTTGATCGTCCGTTTGGCAACCTGCTCATACATCAAAGAGAACCATCACATCATTCTCAGAGGTGCAACCGGTGCCGGTAAGACATTCCTCGCAAATGCGCTCGGCAATGCGGCCTGCCGTAAGAAATACAAAGTTTCTTATACCCGGCTGCCGGATCTCCTGAATGAATTCCAGGTTGCCCGGACTCTTGGCACTTATGATAAGGTAAGGAACACTTACGCCAAAAAGGATCTGCTGATCATTGATGAATGGCTCCAGCGTCCGCTTCCCGAGCAGGAAAGCTATGAGCTTCTTGAAATCATCGAGGCCTGCTCAAAAAAAGGCGCGATTATCTTCTGCTCACAGTACGATACGGATGACTGGTACTATCGGATCGACTGCAAGCGCTCAGAGAAGGATGACAGCACTGTTGCGGAAGCTATCCTCGACAGAATCGTGCACAATAATTACAACATCTTCATTGACGGAAAGGTCTCAATGCGCAAGCGGCATGGTTTCTCACCTTCGGAAGAAAAGAAGGAGGAGACCGTCGAATGAATAATGATTATCACATGATCCGTCTGGAGGAAGCCAAAAAGTATCAGAAGGCACAGCTGCTCGAAATGTACAACGATGCAGTTGAGACTATCTGGGAACTTCAGCGAATAAAACAAGAGCTGAAGGAAGAGATCGATCTCTGGCAGAAAGCTTACGAAGAAGTAAGCAACAAACTGTACGGATGAAGCAATTCAGCTTTTTGAAGGAGGCCGGGGTCAGGGGCTGGCCCCTGTTTTCCTTCCGAATGATGTAAGCTCAGTGGAGCGGTCTTTCTGCGTACAATAAATATCCGATACGGCAATACCTATGAGTTAATTCAGCTTTCCGCTATCGGCACGAATTGCACACGCAGAAAGATAAGCCGGTCAATGGGACCGTGGAATAAACCGGAGCGCCACTTTTTGGCGCGAGGATTTATGCCGCGAAAGCCCGTTGACAGGCGCAGAGCGGAACGGGACTCCAATGGTCTCCCCTCCGGAAATATTGATCTCAAACAGCGGAAGGATTGGTCAATTTGGGCGGACAAAATGGTCAGCTCGCGCGGAATTTACAATTGGCTTTTTTCTGATTACTTTATTGTTTCAGTATTTATTGCACAGATTCAGGAAAAATGGAAACCGGGGACATGGAGCAATTTGGGTTGGAAGAAGCGCTGCAATAGTAATCTGTGTCATGGGAATAGTTTCAAAAAACATTAATTATCTAGGTGCAGTACTGGGATTTTTGATGGCTGATGAGATTGGAAAAAAGATGGGGTGGTAGTGAAAAGTGTACTAAGAATAAAATACATGGTGAAGATAGTATTTTTCCCAAAATGAAACAAATGAGTGGTATAACGGAAATAGAAATAAACCAATACACTGAGGTTATACAAGGACAAGTAATTGTTTTAAAATCAGATAAAAATGCAACAAGTGCAATCGTAAGCGTAAACCAATAATGTAAGACAAATGTTGTCGGTGCCTTGTATGGAGAAATGAAACAAATCCTGTATTCATTTTCCAAGAAAGATGAGTGGATAGAATTAAATCCTATAGTATATGATTTTTTAAAACGTCATAGAGAAGAGATTCAGGAAATGAATTATAATGCATGGGCAGAGTGTTAGAGCCCGGAGGAATTGACCACCCAGAGTCCAGCAGAAACAACCAATCTAAGTTCATTAGAAATAGCCAATGCACCTACCTGACTGATAGATTT
>SFGN01000173.1 GCA_004556565.1 Lachnospiraceae bacterium
CAGAGGTGCTCATCGCTGCAAAGCAGCTATTTTTGCTCATGAGAAGGCGCTAAGCTCATAACCATCAGCGCGTGCTCATTCATGCAAGCATGATTCGCCCACGATGATGGTTATGGCTGAGCTGTAAATTCATAATTTTATAAGATTTTGTATGAATCATCCTTAATTATTGTCCGTTATCATGTATACTATAAGGGAGGTGATGAACATGTATAATATTTTAGTATGTGACGATGATAAGGAAATCGTTGAAGCAATTGATATTTATCTGACGCAGGAGGGTTGTCATATATTAAAGGCCTATGATGGGGAGCAGGCTTTGAAAATTCTGGAAGAAAATGCTCAGGAGATTCATCTTCTGCTTCTGGATGTGATGATGCCGAGGCTTGACGGAATCAGGGCAACGCTTAAAATTCGTGAAAAGTATAGTATCCCGATTATTATTTTGTCGGCGAAGTCGGAAGATGTGGATAAGATTCTCGGATTAAACGTAGGGGCGGATGATTATGTGACAAAGCCGTTTAATCCACTGGAACTGGTTGCAAGGGTGAAGTCACAGCTCCGCAGGTATACGCAGCTCGGCGGCACACAGAATAATTCACAGGACCGCATATATGTGAGTGGAGGCCTGAAAATCAATGATGATTTAAAAGAGGTCAGTGTAGATGGTGAGTCTGTCAGACTGACTCCGATAGAATACAATATCCTGCTTCTTCTTATGAAAAACCAGGGAAGAGTATTTTCCATAAATCAGATTTACGAATCTATCTGGAATGAAGAGGCAATCGGTGCGGATAACACGGTGGCAGTGCATATTCGTCACATACGGGAAAAAATTGAGATTAATCCAAAAGAGCCAAGGTATCTGAAAGTGGTTTGGGGCATCGGATATAAGATTGAAAAGATCAAATAACAGAAAGGACATAGCATGAAGAAATGGTATAATAGCCCGGCGGCGAAAGGCATTATGTTGGTAACAGCTATCGTGTCCGCGATGGTGGCAGCGGTGAGCCTGGTATTTGTACTCAGCTTTTCGGGGATGCAGGCGGGAAATGGAAGTATAGGTTTTTCGGTAAAAGACTACCGGGAGTCAGAAGATATGCAGGAGCTGATGTATGATGTAAGCAGCAGTATTCTGGAAGAGCTTCATTACAAGGATCTTTTTGAAAGAGATGGAAAATACGATCCGGAAATGATAGTTGATGTGATCGAATATGTCGAAGAGGGTACTATTTCCGGAGAAAATAACTCAGGGCTGGCCTATAAACTGGGAGACCTGGAGAAATGGGGAGAGAAGATCAATGCAGGGTATGACGGCTATAAGGAAAGAGCAATCGTGGTCTGCAAGAAGCCGGACGGTACATATTATTATTATGATATGGACGAATTTAAAAGCCTGATTGAAAATGGTAAACTGGTTCTTGAGCTGGAATATGAAGGAAGAGAGCAGTTTCTGGACGAATTACAGTCCGGATATTATGAGGGGGATGGAAACGGAAATCTTTCTCTAAAAGATGACGCAGGAAATCTTTTATATACAGAATGCTGGACATTTGACAGAATACTGGAGGAGGAAGCGGCACCGCAGGGAGCCCAAAATCTTCTGGAAGTCATGAATACAGTGCCGGAGCTCAATGGAAGGCTGACGGATGTGTATAGCTACCTGAGTGAAGCAACACGGGATATTGCTTCTAAAGTCAGATATTTCCAGGACAATGACGCATGGTGGAGTGAAGGAAATACAAATTTTACATTTGTTCTGGCGGATCTTGACAAAAAAATTGTCCGGACAAATAATTCGGACATGGAGAAATTTGACCGGCTTGACAAAAATATTGAGGCATTAAGTGAAAAAGAGAATTATAAATATGTTATTGTGAAACCCAAACTTGCAGAATTTGAATCCAATATGGATGTTGCTGCCGGTGAGTGGAGAAGTATGGTTGAGAACTGGGGAGAGAAGGAGGATAATTATTTATTTGCAGCGGCAGTCGATACAGATTTTCCGATTCAGGATATCTTTCACACTAATGCAGAGAATTATAATAAATACGCTCCCTATCTGAACCGGGCAATGGTTTTTCTTCTGCTTTTCGGTATGCTGCTTTGCATTTCACTGGTCTGGCTGACGGTGACGGCGGGGCGGAAGCAGGGAGATGAAGAGCTTCATCTTAATTCTTTTGACGGATGGAAAACGGAACCGGCAGCGGCACTTATTATTTTAATCTGGCTGTTCATAACTTATATCACAGTGAACGGATGGCACGGGTTTGGCGTTCAGTTTGAGGAAGTGCAGCTTGGATTGTATCACGGTATTTATGCCGGATACACTCAGATAAATGTCACTCAGACAGATATTATGATCCTGGCAGTATATGCAGGGGTCAGCATGCTTCTTTTCCTGTCAGGCTATCTGAGCCTTGTCCGCAGGATTAAAGCGAAGACAGTGTGGAGTAACAGTCTGCTTCATTTAATCATCAGGGGATGCATGGAATTCTGGAAAAACCGGACTATCCTCTGGAAAACGGTGCTGCCGCTGGCAGGTGTCATTCTTATCCATTGGTTTGTCATCTTCAGCTATAGCCGGAGGGGCTGGATGATATTGCTGATGATCGCGTCGGAGATTACGGTGGTATATTTTGTTCTGCGGAGTGTCGTTATGAAGGGAAAGGTCACTAAAGGCATACAGGAAATCGCTTCCGGCAATGTAGGATATCAGATCCCGCTGGAAGGACTGCGCGGAGAGAGCAGAGAAATGGCAGAAAAAATTAATGATATCGGGAACGGCATGAAACGTGCCGTGGATGAAGGACTCCGCAGCGAGCGGCTGAAAACAGATTTGATCACAAATGTGTCGCATGACATCAAGACGCCGCTGACCTCGATCATCAATTACGTAGACCTGCTGAAGAGAGAGAATATAGAAGACCCGAAGATACAGGGATATCTGGAGGTGCTGGAGGCAAAGGCACAGCGGCTGAAAACGCTGACAGAGGATGTGGTGGAAGCGTCCAAGGTGAGCAGTGGAAATATTACACTGGAGTATATGGATGTTGACCTGGTAGAGATGCTGAATCAGACGATCGGAGAATTTTCAGAGAAATTTGCAGCCAGAGATCTGACAATCGTCGCAAAACTGCCCGGAGAACCGGCGGTCATCCATGTGGACGGGCGCAGGATGTGGAGAGTGCTGGAAAATGTGTTCAATAATGCGGCTAAATACGCGATGCCCGGGACAAGAGTGTACGCGGATTTGCAGCATGCCGGTCCGGACTTTGTTTTCTCTCTGAAAAATATATCAGAGCAGCCTTTGAATATCTCGGCAGATGAGCTGACGGAACGTTTCATCAGAGGTGATCTTTCACGGAGCACGGAGGGAAGCGGCCTGGGGCTGTCTATCGCAAGGAGCCTGACCGAAATGCAGGGCGGCAGATTCCAGCTTTATCTGGACGGCGATTTATTCAAAGTGACGATCACATTTACAAAAAAGAAATAACCTTAGGTATATTAAGGCATATGGTGAAGCAGCTGCCGGCAGTATCAGGGGATCTAAATTATGGGGACGGATATAAAAAAGTATCCGTCCCCATATTGCGTGATTTGCAAATTTGATTTAACATAAGGATATATCAGGAAAGGTAAAGGATATAAGAAATATATGGGGTCAATCATTTTTTTCGTGGGATTGACGTTGCCACGTTATAGTTTTTCTAAACCGTCCGCCAGCCTTGACAGAAACCTCAGGCAATGCCTTTGGTAA
>SFGN01000174.1 GCA_004556565.1 Lachnospiraceae bacterium
AGAAAAACAGGATGAGACAAAGGAAGTTCTTGGAGATGAATACATGGACTATAACCTGGTCATGGCAAGTACGTTTGGTCTTCCTTTGGGGGATGGCGCGATCCGGAAGCCATTAAATCAGTTGATTAAAGACTATGATCTCCCACCGGTTGTTTTCCACAGTCTCAGACACAGCAGTGTTACCTATAAGCTGAAACTGAATGGTGGAGATATCAAGGCAGTTCAGGGCGACTCCGGACATGCTCAGGTCAGCATGGTTACGGATGTATATTCCCACATCCTGGATGACGACCGGAAGAAAAATGCAGAATTATTTGAAGAGGCATTTTATGAGAAAAAGATCTGGATCCGCAGATGCATCCGAATACAGCACAAAACACGGTAGCGGTTCCGGAAGGCGTGGATGCAGAGCTGCTTGCAAAGGTCCTTAATAATCCTGAGATGGCAGCACTTCTTACGTCACTGGCGAAGACAATGAAGTGAAAAATAGTGTAATTTTAGTGAAAAAACGGGTTTCGTTAAAAGGAATGTTAAAAATATATCTCCATCATGCTAATTGATATCACTGTCATTTGATGGTAAAATGATGGAGATAATATTAAAATGAAGGAGATTTCGATGAGAAGTTTTGATTATATAAAAACTCCGGAGCAATTGCTAAAACCTGAAATTGTTCAGATGGTCGGAAGCATTCATGAGCATAAAGGTAAGCAGGAATTGTTCCTTGAAGCCAATATAGACGAATTGAAAACTCTGCTGGAAGTTGCTTTGATTCAAAGTACAGGGGCTTCTAACAGAATTGAAGGTATTTATACTACCGACAAACGTTTGGAAGAATTAGTAAGACAGAAAGCCGAACCGCGTAACCGGTCTGAACAGGAAATATCCGGATACCGGGAAGTTCTTGCCACTATCCATGAAAGTTATGAGTATATTAATCCGAGACCCAATATTATTTTACAATTGCATCGGGATTTATACTCATATTCCGGAGGAAATGCTGGTGGAAATTATAAAAATTCGGATAATGTAATTGCAGAAACAGATGCAGAAGGTCATCAGAAAGCGCGTTTTATCCTGGTGCCGGCATTTCAGACTCCAGAAGCTATGAATGAACTTTGTACAAATTTTCTGGAAGCATGGGAAGCAGATCGAATAGATAAGTTGATTCTTATCCCTATGTTTATTCTTGACTTTCTGTGTATCCATCCATTTAATGATGGAAATGGGCGAATGAGCCGCCTGTTAACACTTCTTTTGTTTTATAAAGCCGGCTATATTGTCGGAAAGTATGTCAGTGTTGAAATGCTGATTGAAAAGACAAAAGAAACTTATTATGAGGCATTACAGGAAAGTTCCAATGGATGGCACGAAAATGAAAACAGTTATGAGTCATTTGTAAAATATTATCTGGGAATTATACTGAAAGCATACAGTGAGTTTGAGGGGCGTGTAGAGCACCTGAAAAACAGAAGCCTTTCAAAGCCGGATCGTATAAAGGCAGTGATTGATAATAAGGTAGGAAAAATTACCAAAAAAGAAATCATGGAGTTATGTCCGGATATAAGCAAGGTAACTGTAGAAAGGACCCTGACGGAACTGGTTAAAAGTGGATATATCGCAAAAGTAGGTGCCGGGCCGGCAACTGGATATGTTCGTATTTAAATCGGCTGTCGTGGTCGAAACACCATAGACAAATCAACAACAACGGTGTATAGTAATAATAGAAATCTGGTCAATTGAATATTCATGTAATCAGGCAGAGCCAACCTCGAAAAACCTGCGGTTTTCCTCGGTGTATGGCTTCGCCAAATAGAACTACAAAAAATGTCTCTTGTGAGCGAGCTCACAGATTCATTTTTATGTATTTCTGCTTGGCTCTGCTGATTACATATTGTTTATCATTCCCGCTTGTAAGGGGATGGTAGCCGGAAGATGATATCTGTCAGTAACAACAGAGCTTTCCCCGGATGTTAGCAGCTGCAAAGAATCTGCTAATTTTCAGGTCTTATCTGGTCTTGACAGAAAGGGTATTCAGATTACCAGAATTTGATTCGAAAATAAAAAAAGTCCTTGATAATAAAGGGCTAAATATATCAGTTCTTGACAGGGCTTAACAGAACCACAGATCTCTCCTAAGCGAAGGGTCGGAGGTTCAAATCCTCTTGTCGACGGTGGACATCGGAATGATTAGCAGAAATTGCGAAATCATTCCGATTTGTCTTTGTAACGGTGTAAAATCACTCCGTTTTACCCTCGGAATTGCAAACGAAATAGGGATCCGGGCAATGAAATTTTCCCAACAAAAAAGTACCTATTTCCAAAACATGAAAATGAATTCTTCTAAGAAATTATGGCGACGATGCTGTTTTCGCCAGTATGGTTAGCGTTAAGTATTGTTAAAATCAGTACTTTCTTAGCAAAAATTCATCGAATGACAACTCTATATAAGTTATCGAATGACAATGCTCATTCACAGATCTGTAAATGGTCTCGTGAATGGGCATTTTTCTTTGCATTTAAATAGCCAAAAAAGGAGGGAATTCTAATGAATTGCAAAAAGAATGCGAGCAGCAATCCGTGCGAAGAAAAGCAACTGTTTCATCCTGAGAGTGAGAAGGTCGTAGAGATCGGACTGGAAAGATTAAGGCCATTTAAAAATCATCCATTCAAAGTCAAAGAAGATGAGGCAATGACACAGCTCATGGAAAGCATCGAACGGTATGGAATTCTGAATCCTTTGATCGTGATGCCGACGAGAGAAGGAGTATATCAGATCGTTTCCGGTCATCGAAGAAAGTATTGGGCCGAGAAACTTGGATATACCCAGATACCTGTGATCATCCGATACATGAAAGAAGAGGATTCAATTATCTCCATGGTGGATTCCAATCTGCATCGAGATAAGATCCTGTTCAGTGAGAAGGCCTTTGCTTACTACATGAAAAATGAAGCGATGAAACGTAAGACAGGAAAACGAAGAAGAACCCAGGAAGGACAGCTGGAATCCATCAAAGGAACCAAGACAATTCAGCTGATCGGAAAGGAAACAGGGGAAAGTCCAAGACAGGTACTCAGGTATATTCGTCTGACATTACTGATTCCAGAGTTACTGGATATGCTGGATGAGGGAAAGATCTCCTTTAATCCGGCGGTGGAACTCTCCTTTTTGTCTGAAGTTGAGCAGAAATGGGTACTGAACGGTATGGATTACGCGCAGGCAGCTCCTTCCGTATCTCAGGCTAAGCGCATCAAGGCTTTGAGTCAGGAAAAGAAGCTGACCCAGCAAAAAATCAACGAGATTCTGAGTGAAATCAAGAAGTCAGATATGAGCAGAGTTATTTTCAAGAATTCTCAGATGTATAAGTACTTTCCGCGGTATTACAGTGCCGAGCAAATGAAGGAAGAGATTATTGCACTTTTAGAGAAAGATTACAAACGCAAAGAACGCCAGAGAAAGAAGGAGGAAAAGAAAAATGTGTAAGGTTATTTCTATCGCAAACCAGAAAGGCGGAGTCGGTTATGAAAAGCTACACATTATGCAAAGTTGGCGATAGTTTTTAAGGAAAGAACCAAAGGTGGGTTGAATAAGAGGGCAACTGTCGGTGCCCCCTTATTCAGCACACTTTTGGTTTTTCCTAATTGAACAAAGTCGCGTCCGGTATATGGGGATTCAATATCTCACATTCTGTCATTATTTTTTGGATAAGCAGAACTGTCTATGGAGAAGACGATCTCG
>SFGN01000175.1 GCA_004556565.1 Lachnospiraceae bacterium
GCTTGGGGAAACCGCAAGCTGTCCGCGCAAAAGCAGTCGGAACTTCAACACGCTAACGCTTTAGCGTGTTGATTGTTAGAGACTACAGCAATCGTCAAGGAGGCCGCCACTTTCACGTGCTAACGATTTAGCGATTTAGCGCAATGGTGCAGCATCATAGGGCAGTCTACCACGGAATGGGGGTTCGCTGGCGCTGGCCCTTGGCCTTTTGACCATTCTTTTGAAAAACCGGGTGCGGAGGGGGTGCGGCGGAAATGCCGCTAACCGCCGCACTTTCTCGCCTCCACACCCGGCGCGGGAACAATGAAATTAGAGACAACAATTGGGAAATCCAGATTTGTCTAATCCAAATGCAACGAAATCAGAAGTAATAATCTATGAAATCCACACTTTTCTGCTTTGCCCATAATGAAATTAGGATTAGCAATCTGGGAAATCTGTACTGTTCCAATGCGATAGTAATGGAATCAGATGTAGAAACCTATGAAATCCATACCGTTTTAACACTTCATTAATGAAATTAGGATTAGTAATCTGGGAAATCCGTGCTATTCTTTGCTTGGCTATGAGTTTTCGCATTCTGTGACCGTCACAGAACGCAACCCGACGTCATCCTCATTTGTCGAGTTGTAGTAAACCTGTTCAATATCGAGCCGATACTTCTTCTGTTCGGTCGTTACAAGGAGCGAGAGCCATCCGCGCTCGCGCCACTGTCCGTCATCATTGCGCCCTTCCATAATCCTCTCGACCTTATCAACGGACAGATTCTCATAACCCTTGCCGAAGCAAGCCCTAAGCGTACTCCATGTTTCTTCAAAATCAGCCTGCGATTGAGCAGAAAACAGCGCCAGCGCCGCCGCCCGATCATCCTTCTCGACTGCCGTCAGCAGATCAGTCACGGTTTCCAGAGACAGCTCCCCTGCCTTCTCTTCATCGCCGTCTACCACCGGGTTCAAAACAGCTCCGACATAAATCCCCGGTCGGTATGTGCAGTCTCCGCCATAAGGAAACTCCGGCCGAGGATCGTCGGCCGTCCGGATGACGGACAGCGACCAAATCCCTGCGTTTTTAGGCTCTTTTTTATCTTTGATTACATTGCGCATTGTAAATCGGTAGGAATTTCCCTCCGACGTGATCTCACCATCCACCGTTTCTTCCTGTTGCATAACGACACCGTATCTCTTTTTTTCTCCTCTGGTCGGCACAAAAATTTTTTCCACTTGGAAGTTTTTCTCGTGCATATAATCCAGCAGTTCTTCAACATCGTCACGGAAGTCCGAAGCTTCCTCCCGGGCGTTTTCTGCGAACAGCGCGGTTATCGCCTCGCTGTCCCGCGCCGCGATTGCTTCCAAAAAAGCAGAAACTGTGGCATTTTCCGGGGAATCCGAAGTCGATTTTTCTGAGGAGTTCAAGGTCGATTCTTCCCCGGAAATCCTTGTCGGCAATTTGCATCCGACTGCCAGCAGCAGCCAGACGATCGTCAACAGGCAAGCAATGCTTTTTTCATGTTCAGCCCCTCCTAGCGGAATACATACGTAGCGCTCTCTTTAGTCGACGTCTTCACTTGGCATCGGTTCTGTAATCAGGTGCAGTCCAGGCGTGTCAAGATCGTCGCCCCAAAACGCGACCGGATAATTCGTGTCCTCAATCCTCGCAAGATAACATGATGTCATTCCGATTCCATCCTTATGTGTGTCATAGACCGTATAGGCCTGCACCGCAACGCAATATTTCTGACCGGTTGCAGTCTGAAAAATGTACGACACCTCGAAGTAGCGCTTCTGCGTCCCGTGGTCGAAGCTGCTGAATGTGTTGGGGCCGGCTTTCTTCTCATAAGAGCGCAGCGCCCCGTCGAAGAAATCAAAGGCCTCCCGGATCTGCTCATCCAGCTCAGGGGCGGCATTCTGCACATCGACCGCGAACAGCGCGCGGAACGCATCGACGTCCCCTGTCTGAATTGCAGAGAACATCTGCTCAATCAGCTGCTCTGGGCTGTCATAGTCCACCGTGATGCGCTCCGAAAGCACACTTTCCAGCGGATTTTCCTTTGTCTCAACCTCGGGAAGCTTGCAGCCGAATAAAATGCCGCAAAGTAGTAGTAAGAAAAGAAATGTCATTTTTTTCATTCTAGTTGTCCTCTTCTTATTTCATCGAAACACATAAGTAGCTGTGTAAGTTTGTCTGTCAAAACTCCATCCACTGTTCAGATTATTAAGTAAAAATGCATAGTACATTTGGCGGGACTTACTGAAATTGACAGAATATGTAACAGTTAAATCACTAGCGTTAATATTTTGATATGCTGGGTTAAAACCCGTGATCCACCATGTAGTTTGCGAATAAGAAATAATGTTTGACTTATTGTAATCTACACTAATTGTCATTGGCATTGCTAAAGACTTTTCAACCAGCCAATGCGGACCACCACCGTAATAAATTCCCAGTTCTGCTCCAGCTCCTAGATTAATATAATCTCCTTTCCATGCCCACAAAATATAGTTTTCGCCGTTGCACGAGAAATCAAACTGAGCAGTCTCCATACTTGTTCCTATTCCAAATGCAATATCATACATATTATTGTATCCGAAATATTGCTGCCAACAGTCAAAACTTGCATGGTATACTCCATTACTATCCTGTGTCATATCTAAAAAATAGCTGCCAAGTTTAGCTGTGTCGACCCCCACATAGCGCAAGGCCGAATTTGCACCATGAAGTAGCCCACTTACTGCAGCTTTTGCAAGGTCGCATAAATCGTCAAGCCAATCAAATCCCGACTGATCGCTCCGTTGAGAAGGACTATTGCCGCAGTACGCAAACATATTTGTCCCGAGGAAGCCTTGCCCGGTGCTTGCATAGGCATCAGCATTAATGAACCGTCGATTTGCAGGGTCATAATAGCGGGATTGCAGATAGTAGAAACCAGTTTCAACATCATAATAGTAGCCGCGATAGCGCAATGGATTTGTTCTCGCCATACTACCCGCACTGGATAGAATATTGCCCCAAGCATCATACTCATACGAGGCCGCAACTGCTCCGGATTCCGTCACAAGCTTGACCACATCGCCTTGCAGATTCAGAATGTAGTAATATGTTGCAAAAGAGTTTCCGCCATTCGAAGAATAGTACAAAGCAAATGGCCGCCCCGATTCATCGTAAACAAAATCCAAGATACAAGTTGCGCTATATCTACTGCTGGTTTCTTCACGGATAACTTTCCCATTTTGGGTGGTGTAATTTGTTACATCTCCCTCCAGCCGCTTTTGTCTACGAATTCCGTTCGCATCATAGTAATATGCCGCTTGCCACTGTTCATCAAAGCAGCTTGAATATGCTAGTTGACTGCCATTTTTCCAATCTAAAACATATTCCAATCCATTTTTCGTGAAATACCGTTCTGGGTTTCCGCTTTGATCATAAGTGAAATTATAAGTTGTACCATTTACGTTAACCGAAGTAAGCAAATCATTCCAATCAGAATCATTGTAGCTATAAGTTTGCTCGACGGTTTTGGTCAAAACACCACTGCTATTGACCGTACCCTTTTCAACGCGCAAAATATTCCCTGCCGTGTCGTAATCGTAATAATAGGCCAGTTTAATATTTTTCGTTGCCGTGCCCTCGCCGTCGTAATAAGTCTCCTTGGTGAGCTGGTTCTGCGCGTCGTACTCATAGGCGACGAGGGTATAGAACGGTTTGGTGCTCTGGGAGATACGCGTAATGTTGCCGAGGGC
Organism: Lachnospiraceae bacterium; assembly: GCA_004556565.1. GTDB lineage: Bacteria > Bacillota > Clostridia > Lachnospirales > Lachnospiraceae > Schaedlerella. The sequence goes on from SFGN01000175.1 coordinate 3,738, forward strand.
G
>SFGN01000176.1 GCA_004556565.1 Lachnospiraceae bacterium
GGCAAGCTGATTGTTGGAGTAGATGATAAAACACACCAGATTGTTGGTGTGGAAAATGATGTGTTGTTTCAGCTGATGGATGGAATTGCCAATGCAGTTTCTGATTCCTGTGTGCCACAGATCATTCCTGATATTGAGCCACAGACAGTAGACGGGAAAACGGTCATTGTTGTATCAGTAGAAGCTGGAAAGAACAGACCGTATTATCTAAAATCAAAGGGAAAAGATAATGGCACTTATATCCGTGTAGCAGGTACATCAAGACAGGCATTTCCGGAGAAGATAAAAGAACTGGAAATGGAAGGGGCCAGAATCTCATGGGATGAGCTTACTTGTGTGGGTTATCCTGTTTCAGAGGAAGCAACAGAGAAACTTTGTCAGGATATTGAAAAGTTCCGGAAGAAAGCAGGAATGTCAGAACATTCTGTAAAGAAAGAGCAGCTGATAAACTGGAAAATTTTGAAGCAGAGCGAGGGACAGCTTCTGGCAACGAATGCCTATGCGTTGCTGACATCGGATTATTTTTCATTCTCCAAAACACAATGTGCGGTATTCAAGGGAACAGATCGTGCAATGTTTCTGGATAAGAGAGAATTTACAGGACCAATCTATACACAAATCGAAGAAGCAGTAGATTTTGTATTGAGAAATATTCGGCTTGGAGCAACAATTGACGGATTGGTGCGAAAAGAGAAATATGAGTTACCACCGGAAGCAATCAGGGAAATGATTATTAATGCCCATTGTCACCGTAACCTATTAGATGAATCCTGTATTCAGGTCGCAGTTTATGATGACAGATTGGAGGTGACATCTCCGGGTGGATTATATAACGGATTAACTTATGAGGAAGTCATGAATGGTCATTCGAAGATCAGGAATAAAGGCATTGCCAATATATTCAGTCAGATGGGACTTGTAGAGGCATGGGGAAGCGGAATAAAAAGAATCCTTAATGCTGCAGAAGAGTATGGACTTCCAAAGCCGAGATTTCAGGAATTTGATAATATGTTTCGGGTAGAGTTGTTCCGAGTCAATCCAATAACTGACCAAGCTAACCAAGCTACTAACCAAGCTAACCAAGATTTAGAGAGATTAGACCAAGTGGAAGATGAAAATGTACTGAGTGAGAAAGAAATAGAAATTCTGAATCTTGTACGTATGCAACCTTCAATCACGCAGAAAGAAATGGCTAATGCGTTAGATTGGAATCTTGCTAGTGTGAAGTATTATATAACCAAATTGAAGGAAAAGAATTATCTGAAGAGGCAGGGAAGTAGCCAAAAAGGGAAATGGGTGATATTAACAAAACGAGATTGACACTTGTATCAATTCGTGTTAAACTATGAAATGTAAGGAGGAGAGAAAGATGCCTAGAAAACCATCATTAGACGGCAAAGATTCTAGTCTGAGAATTAGGATGTCACCAGAGCAAAAAGAAAAGCTAGTATCTTATGCAGAGAGACATTATCAGACTATGAGTAATGTAATATTCCAGGCGTTGGACATTCTTTACGCAAGAGAAGAACAACAAAATAATAAAGAGTAAAATGGAGTTATTTTGGAGTTTATTTCTTCATAAGCGGTGCGAAAAACACAAAAACAGAACGCACGTTCGAAATATAAACCTCTAATAACAGCCTTTGCGTGTCATGAAACGCAGTCCGCAAAGGAGTTTGAATAATGAAAAAAATCTGAGAACCCGCATAAACAGGGCGTTTGAAGGGCATCAAGGTTCTATTTGATAACAAAATGATAACACTGGCAACCATGCATTTATTCTTGCGTGAGCCAGAGGTTATCAGGTAAATATTATTTTTGACCAACATAAAAAGGTCTTACCGAATTGAGTGAAATCAGTTTGGTAAGGCCTTTTTTTGCTGGTTTTTTATTTTTTTACGTTGGGATAGTTATACCGCCATTGGTCGTATTCTTCTTTTGTAATCTCGCCGGATTCCAGTTTTGCAGATTGTTCCTGCCATTCGTGGAACATATCAAACATAGAAAGGTAGGTGGTACCCTTGGTTTTATCAAGCCGGAGGCAGAGTTCCCCATCAATCTCGCCGATATGCAGACCGTAGAGGTCTTCCAGTGCAAACAGCGTGTGCATGAGTCCTACATAGCTGTCAATATCCGGGACAGCCAGTGCATGGGGAGATACATCGAAAATATCAGCCAGTGCATTGAGATATTTTTCTTTCGGGCTGCGTGCCCCTTTTTCGTACTGTGCAATACGGACATCTGCCTGCATATCGCTGAAGCCAAGCTGCTGTCCAAGGTACTTCTGCGTGAACCCATGCAGAAGTCTGAAATGATGGATTCTTTCACCAATCGCCATAACTATCGCTCCTATCTGTTGTTGATAGAAAAAGTATAGCATAAAAGTATAGTGCCGACAAGGAGAACTGATACAAAAAAGTATAGAATTTTTATTTGCAGATGCTTGACCAATACAAAAATGTATAGTAACATATAACCAATACAGAAATGTATAGTAAAAACAAAGGAGGATTTATCAATGGAAAAAATGTTTATGAGAGTGGATGAAGTGATGGAGGCATTGGAGGTTTCTGAATCCTATGCGTACAAGCTGATTAAAAGGCTGAACAGGGAGCTGGAAGCGATGGGATGCCAGACCATCCCCGGTCGTGTTGACCGCAAGTATTTTTACCAGCAGTTCTATGGAACAAAATCATATGATGGGAGGGGCTAAGAATGGCAGTTTACAAGAATGAAAGCAATAACACATGGTACGTTATGACAAGGTATCAGGACTGGACCGGAGAACGCAAGCAGAAATGCAAGCGTGGCTTTAAAACGAAGCGGGAGGCAATGGAATGGGAGAATCAGTTCCAACTCCAGAAAAGAGCAAGTGTCAATATGACGATGGAAAGTTTTTGCAAATTATATGAGGAGGATGTAAAGCCAGGCATGAAGAGAAGTACCTGGCTGACAAAAGAAACGATCATTCGGAGTAAGATTATTCCTTATTTAGGACAGAGAAAAGTGTCAGAGATTACTGCAAAAGATGTGATTGACTGGCAGAACACCATTCGGAAGTTGAAAAATAAGGCAGGAAAACCGATTTCACCAACGTATTTGAAGACAATTCACGGTCAGCTGAGCGCTATTTTCAACCATGCAATGAAATTCTATGATCTGGCAGCCAATCCGGCGCAGAAAGCAGGAACAATGGGTGCAGAGGAAAGTAAGGAAATGGAATTCTGGACGAAAGAAGAGTATTTAAAATTTTCCGAGTCAATGATGGACAAACCGCTTTCCTATTATGCATTTGAATTGCTCTACTGGTGCGGAGTCCGTGAAGGCGAACTTCTCGCCCTTTCTCCTTCGGACTTCAATTTTGAGAAGAGAAACCTGCGGATCAATAAGTCTTATCAACGCCTGGAGGGGGAGGATGTGATCTCTACCCCAAAGACCAAGAACAGCAACCGGATTGTAAAGATGCCCCAGTTTTTATGTGATGAGATGCAGGACTTTTTCAAACAGTATTACAGCCTGCAGCCGGATGACCGGATTTTCCCGGTAACGAAATATTATCTCTCCCACGAGATGGACCGTGGCTGTAAGGAAAGCGGGGTAAAAAGAATCCGGGTGCATGATCTCCGATATCCAAACTTAAATAAAATCCAAACCTTTTGCAGATGATGCAGGAAATGCAATAAATAGGATCTGAAAAGGTTTGGATTTTATTTTTATCCTTTC
>SFGN01000177.1 GCA_004556565.1 Lachnospiraceae bacterium
AAGTTCACCAAGCGCCTTAAACCAGAGTTTTGCATGCTCCTTCTCATTGTCAGCTGTCTGCAGGAATAATGCTGCAATTTGCTCATATCCGGCCTTCTTAGCTACGGAAGCAAAATAAGTGTATTTATTTCTAGCCTGAGATTCCCCTGCGAACGCTTCCCAAAGATTCTTCTCTGTCTTTGTTCCAGCATACTTACTCTTTGCAGGCGACTCTTCCACCTTCTTGAAAACAGATGCAGGCTGCTTACATAATGGACACTGCTCCGGTGCTGTCTCTCCTTCATGCACATAACCACAAATACTACATACCCATTTACTCATTTTTATATCTCCTTTTCGATTTAATATTTCACTCTTATCTTCATAAGAAGTGTGTAACATCTTTTCTGCCAATTCACTTAACGGTTTTCCATAAAACTCCTCATAAAGATGAATAATCTCTGGATTCTCATGACTCCGTCTGAGTGTCATCGCCTCATCCCTTGTATAGAGACTTGCAATTCTCGCTTTACGTACCTCGTCCTTATCCTTCATGATATCCTTTGGTTGGCCGCCTCCACCGATACATCCGCCCGGGCAAGTCATAACTTCCACAAAATGATACTGTTTTTCTCCCCGCTTGATGCCCTCAATTAGTTTCCCGGCATTGGCTGTACCATATACTACAGCGATATTCACATCTAAATCGCCAACCTTTAAAGTAGCTTCTTTGACGCCTTCATATCCCCTTACAGGTGTAAGGTTGAATAACTGTTCCGGTGATTTTTCTTTTGTAATAAATTCGTAAGCAGTTCTGAGAGCAGCTTCCATAACACCTCCGGTATTGCCGAAAATAATACCAGCTCCAGATGCATCTCCCATAAAACTGTCATATTCACCATCTTCAAGACTGGCAAAATCAATCCCTTCCTCTTTTGCCCACTTTGCAAGCTCCCTGGTCGTGATCACGTAATCCATGTCACGCATCCCCTCTATACCAAGATAATGAGCAGAAGCGTTCATCTCATCTCTGCGAATTTCAAATTTCTTTGCAGTACATGGAGTAAGTGCCACATTTACAATTGATTTTGGATCTATACCCTTCTTCTTAGCAAAATAGGTCTTAATTGTAGGTCCCTGCATTCCGATAGGGCTTTTCGCTGATGAAAGATTCGGAATCATTTCCGGATAATATGTTTCCACATACTTAACCCATGCAGGACAACAACTGGTAAACTGAGGTAAGGGAGCGTTTTTTTTGGTCATTCGCTCAATAAGCTCACTAGCTTCCTCAACAATAGTAAGGTCGGCTGCAAAACAGGTATCAAGGACATAATTTACGCCTAATTTTCTAAGCAACGAAACCATTTTCCCTTGTACAAAGCTGCCATCAAGCATACCGAATTCTTCCCCCAGCGCAGCTCGTACAGATGGTGACGTACTTACAATGACAATCTTTTCCGAATTCTGAACCTCTCTCTTTACATCCAAATATTCATACTTTTCCACAATACTGTCTACTGGACAGACATTTGCACACTGTCCACAATTTATACACACAGCCTCTCCACAAGTCTGCTCAAATGTATATGTACCATGCACACCTATGGCATTTGTACATACGTCCTTACACATTCCACATTTAATACATTTTTCTTCCAAACGAGTAATACTCGGATTATTTCCCTCGATTGGAACACGCACATGTAAAGGTAAATGATTCATCGTTTATCCTCCTAAAAATATAGATTGGCAACACTATAAACCCGTTTGTAAGCAAACAAATATTGCGTTTCCATTATACCACAACATCTGTATTTAGGTCAAAAGTTTTTGCATATACCGCATTTCTCTATATGAACTATGCTTCTTATAATGGATATATAAAGAAACTGCTTGGACTTATTTTTATGATGAAATTGAAATCTGTCTCGAATCCGCAGAAAAGCACTTCAAGTCCGCCCATCAAGTCAGAAATCGATCCATGGTTGACCGGTCGGATTTAGTTATTTTCTGCATAGAACACAATTCTGGCGGAGCTTATCAGACCATGCAATATGCAAAAAAGGCAGATGCAAAGATCATGAATCTGCCAGATGTACCTCGTTGACTTTCGCTTTATTTTTCTCGGAAAGGAAGAACATGAATAAAAAGAAACGAATAGCCATTCTATTTGCCGTCATTATTGTGGCAGTTGGGATTATAATTGCTGTGACTTCACATCAGAAAAAGGAAATGGACTTCGATGAATTTGCTGACCGTTTTGACAAGAGCGCAGAAGAAGTTCTTGGAGAAGATGTAAGGAAGGTCTCCAAAACAGAACTCGCAGCCACTCTGACCTACGGAGACCAAAACGACAAGGATAACAATATCTACTACCGTATCCTGAAAACCACATTTTACGAAGGAGGCCCGGAAGAAATCACCGGATTACATACAGAAGCCCTGGGAGTGCTTTTCCCGGTTGACAGTATGGACAGCTGTGAGGAAATGATGATTCAGGACTGGCCGGGCGCTCTTTACAAGAAAGATGACACGGCATTTCTCTGTTGGACTTATTCTCCGGAAGTCACTTATGTTCTGGAATACACTCCAAGCAAAATTGATGATTCCGAAATCATCAAGATGGCTGAAAGTGCAGAACCTGTAAAATAAAAACCACAGTCTACACTTCAAATCGGAGCGTAACTGTGACTTTTTTATTTATGCACGGGCATGATTTTTCTATCATTCCTTCTTGGAAAAATGTGATTTTATCACGGAGAGCGCCTCCGAAACAGGTTATACTACAAATACAAAATACAAGGAGGTATTCTTATGAGACTGAAAGATAAAGTTGCGATTATCACCGGCGGCAGCCGGGGCATCGGGTTTGCTACTGCGGACAAATTTCTGAAGGAAGGCGCTACCGTCGTCCTGACTGCAAGTTCTCAGACATCGGCTGACAAGGCTGTTGCTCAGCTACAGGAAAAATATCCGGAGGCAACCGTCGCAGGAATCAGCCCCAATCTGTCCAGCTTGGACTCTGTCCGAAATGCGTTCCGTGAAGCCACCGAAAAGTATGGCTGCGTGGATATTCTGGTGAACAATGCCGGCGTGTCTGAAAGCACCCCTTTTACCGAATATACCGAGGAGACCTTTGATAAGGTCATGAATCTGAATGTGAAAGGCGTGTTCAACGCCACACGGGCGGCCAGTGAGTGCATGGTGGCCCGGGGCAAGGGCGTTATTCTCTCCACGTCCTCTATGGTCAGTATTTCTGGCCAACCCAGCGGCTTTGCATATCCCGCGTCCAAGTTCGCAGTGAATGGTCTGACGGTATCCCTAGCCCGTGAGTTGGGTCCCAAGGGTATCCGGGTCAACGCGGTGGCTCCCGGCATCACGGAGACCGACATGATGAAGGCCGTACCCAAGGAAGTTATCGAGCCGATGATCAAGCAGATCCCCCTGCGCCGTCTGGGCCAGCCGGAGGACATCGCCAATGCGTTTGTGTTCCTGGCCTCTGATGAAGCGTCCTATATCACAGGCGTGGTACTGAGTGTGGATGGTATGGCAAGAACCTAAAAAACGAACAAGGCGGCTGACACAGCCGCCTTGTTTTCAAAATACGGAGGAATGACCATGAAGAAAATCATACCCTTTTTGATGGCCCTGCTGCTTTTGGCCGGGTGCGGAGCGCAGTCGGAGGAAAGCACCTACCGTCAGGTCAACGCAGAAGAAGCCGCCACCATGATGGAGGAG
>SFGN01000178.1 GCA_004556565.1 Lachnospiraceae bacterium
GTTGAGTATACATGTGAGTATATGCGTCGGTTCTCTTATTTTTAAATTTCAATTATTTCAGTTGATTACGTCGAAAATCGCGGTGCGGCCTTCGCACCACACCGTATGCAAATCGAGTCGCTCAAGAGCGGCTTTTTTTGTGTCTGAAATCACCCATATCCGTGCAGTATATAGGCCTGCCAGAAAAGCAGTTCAGTATTCTTCATTTTGTAGTCGATGGTCCCAAGTTTGCTCTGGCTGGAAGCTGCATCGTCCACATTACGTGGGCAGGGTGGTTTCGCTATGCTACTTGAACGTTTTGACCATGTGGCTCAGGTAGCTAATATCAAAAGACGTCATTTTGTCTCCACGCCCACCTTGGTGAACATTCAATAAATAGTTTCGGTCGAGAGCAGTTATGTAGGGCTAGCAGACGAGATGCGCAGACATCTTGTTGAAGACAATTTTACTGACCACCTGAGAACGCTATTCTACCGAATAATATTTATTATCTTGGTGAATAATGATGATTACCTGTGTAACTATGGTTTTATGCTGATGGGACCGGCAGTACAATTTCTGTAGTGTACTCGCAATTTCAGGTCTCTGGCGTTTATTCTGGTGCAAAGGAGGTATGTGATGAAAACTTTGCTACCATGCCATTAAATGCGACCAATATCGGATTATCCATCAGTTGATTGTTGTAGATTTCATTGGTTATAAAAATGCAAGGTGTAAAAGATGAAATTTATAATTATTAGTTAAGTGGCTAGTTTTATAGTAATTTAGACAATAGGATGTATGGAAAAATGGAAAAAGTTTATGATACCACTAGAATTAGTAATCTTGCTAACGACCCGAAACAGTTTTGTTCTTTTTTTGTGAGTACATAAAAAGAGATGATATTAGTATAGATATCGCCTTGGATGTGCTGAGAATATCTTCCATCTATTATAATAGATTTTCAGTTCAGACTGAAGTTGAGTATAACAATACATTCAAAAAATGTATTAATGAGCTAGTAAACTCATTTCCTGATAACATTGAACTAATCTCTGAGTTCGAGAGTCAATGTAAAATTATGCATGATATAAATAATTCTTTCTTTGCGGCTACAAAATGTGCTGGTATTTGGCGTAAAAATACAAAAAAATCACATGCATTAATACTTAATCTCATCATGTTTTGTGAGATGTTTTTATCATCATTATCATCCTTGGTTGTGGTCAATGATCCTAAAAAAATGAAGAGGATTTTTCCATTATTTATCGTTTCTGAAAATATTAATATTCATGCTGAACCTGATATCGAATATTTTCGAGTTATCGATAGGGCATTTGATGAGGTAGCCAATTACACCGGAAGAATATTTTCTTATTTACGGACTCATGGGCCATTGAAACTAACTTCTTGTGTGAATAAACAAACCTTGCTTTCAATGGGAGGGTACCTTAATGAGTGGAATGTTTTTGACTCATTAAGCAGAGTAAGAGACTTTTTCAGACTAAGTAGTGCAGTATTTACAAAATTGGATAATAACATTTACTCTCTTGAGGTTGATAGTTTTTGTTTATACCGAGATTATGAGATTGCAAGAAATAGACTAATGATGAGAGCGTCACATCTATATAGCGAAGTTCATGAATTTAGTAACAAACATTTTCATCTAAATAGTTGGGTAAAGGATCATATGCCATCTTACTTAAATTCTGATGGCGTTTTTAGCTCATTTCATCTAAGCGAGTTGGAAAATATGTCTCCTGATGACCTTCATGAAGAATATGGGAATATATCATTATTTAATTGGGTGCACGCTTATCAATGTTTAGTCGAGTTATCTAAAGAAGAAATGAGCAAAAGATTTTCATCGACAAAACCTATACCCCTACAGTTGGATCGCTGGCTGATCATAAAAAGCCGTGAGAGTTGGTTATCATTCTTTCAACGTAAGGGGATTGCAGCAGATGCAGCAAAAAAACTGATAGATTATTTTACCTTCAATTCAAAATCACATGATCTTAATGATTGCCCATTTATTCCCTGTATGGACGGTTTATGCTTAATGCCTGCATTAATAGCAAATAGCTCAGTGACTCGCTCTCTAATGTCATTATTTGGTTCCAAAAAAATTTCTCAAGCAAGTAAAGGGCGATTTCATGAGCAACAATTTATAAAACGAGTTCGTGATGCGGGGATTAAAGCTTCTCCAATTGATGCTCATGCTAATTATCAGTGTGATTGCGTGATTCTCCTGGATGATTGTTTGATTTTTACAGAACTAAAATCAAATGGTCAACCAATATATTATGGTAAGTACTATCAGCAAGTGTGTAACATCGTTGGAGATAGCTCATTAATACATGATCATAATAATAAATTTATGCGTTCTTATTTTCAACAAATAAATCGAATTTCTGAACATTATCTTAATCATCTTGATGTGATCATTAAAGAATTCGAACTACCATCAACATGGCAACCCAAAGGTGTGTATAAGCTTATTGTTACTACAACTATGCTCGGTGGGAAATATCATGTGGATGATACATATGTAGCGGATAAATATGCATTATCTAGTTTTTTTCAACGAATACCTGGAGTGATATATCAAACAAATGAAAATGGAAAAATGGCGAAAAATATCATTGATGGGTTTGAGTGTTGCGAAGGGGAAATCACTATCGATAAGTTTATAGATTATCTTTCCTCTTTGCCCAGTATTAATGCTGTACGTAAAAATATAAAAAAATTAACTTATAGTGTTCGATTTAATGAAAAATTAGTCCATCACCCTTATTATGATTCTTGGGCTTTTGGTCCATATATTCGTAAGGGAAATGATTAGAGCAATTTATTATATAGTCCATGTTATTCACTGATTATATTATTGATAATATAATCAGTGAATAACTCTAATTTTTTTAATGTTGGGGTTTGGCCTGAAGTTGAAATTGGTACTACGGAACGGTATGATCATATCGCATCAAAATATCAAGGTAGTGATGATTTTCTACGCGCCGATCCAGAAACGTGGATTTTATCATCACCATAAGCAATGGCAGCGACAACACCATCAATTTCTATATCAAAGGTGGTGAAATAAATTAGAAAATTGTTTATTTAATCCATTAGCGATAAGTTTTATTGTTATTTAGCCGAGATATATTCCATTGAAAAAAGTAAATTGGCACTGATATTATATCAAATGGGAATAATCCTTTTGTAAATAAGCTGAGGAATGTGTTAATTCACATCCAGCGCCTTATAAACCGCATCAACCGGTTCTGAGTAAAAACTTACCTGAAACTTGGTAAACAACTCTGCCGGAACTGTTGGAATATCCATAGCCGAGGATATCGGCAACAGAACTCGTTTTGCGTCGCTATCGAAGGCGAGTTGTAAACTAGCGGCAAGATCCTGCACTGATTATGTCAGCAATATTGAACATACTGCGATAGTTATCAACCTCACCCCCTAAAAACCTCTTTCCGATGCCACTCCACAAATCCCTCATAAGGGTAATTTTTACGTACCTGCGGCAAAGCAATAGTTTTCCCGTCAAAATCCCAGAATAGTTTCTCAACGATCCCTCCGCCGTTTACCGCATCTGATACCAGTACCCGCATATTTTCGTCCAGGCCAATCGATCCTTTATCAAAGGCTTTATGGTGAATTGCGCAAAGCGCCAGGCCATTAGGAATTTCACAAGGACCGCCGTGCTGTTTCCATTTTTGCGAAATAACGGGTCGCGCTGTTTACGGATTTGCTGGAGATCAAAACCCAGCTCGTCAGCAATTTCTTCCTGAATACTCTCGGTGAAGTGCGCTTCGAGTATCTGTTGCGCCAGAGTATTGATGAGTTTTTTATTGCCGGTTACCAGGGCGTAGTGCTGTTCATCGAAACCGCCTGCAACGTGGTATTCAGTCAGTTCCTTCACTGGCGGTTGTCGGCTGCTCCCTGCTGTTGAGCAAAGCTCGGCATTGTGTAATTGCCAGAATCCGTCGCCTTGTAATCGCCAGAACGGCATATCAGGTCGGTACTGTGAACGCTGTGGCCCAAAACGTTCCAGTAAACTGTGCAGAGGTTCGTAGATTTCCGAGCCATAATCGAAAAGGCGCGGATGTCCATTCAGGTATCCCGCTAATACGTATAGCAATAACAATGGCTTATGCGGCGCGCGCTGTTCACCCTTGTGCCAGAT
>SFGN01000039.1 GCA_004556565.1 Lachnospiraceae bacterium
TTGGTTACTTACATTATACATGAAATAGGGGGGTCATTGCTTTTTTATTTGCAAAAAGTGGTGAAATCCTTGAAAATATAAGGTTTTAAAGAAAAAAGGCTGTAAAACTTTACAGTACCAAATTTATAAGGGAGGGAAAAATATGAAAAAAAGGCGATTATTTGCGGCGGCTATATCAGCTGTTCTTCTTTTCCAGACAGTGAATGTGGCGGCGGTCGATACAATGCCGCAGGAAACAGAGGCAATCAGTTCAGATAAGCAGGTCATTGCTATAAAAGAGCCGGCAGCAGGAATGGTTATAAATGAGACTTCCGGTACAGATGATGTTATATCCGAATTTTCCGATACAAATGATGAGACGGATAATGTAAATCCCGGACTCACCGGAAATGCCCTGCCTCTGGAGGAGGGTGCTGTTCAGTATAATAGTATTAGTACCAAATGTGAGCAGATTCCCTGTGAAAGCCTGGGCGGAATATATTTCCTGAATGGTACTGTACTGTCCTTTTATTCAGTGGAAACAAATGAAATCTCGCAGGTCTATTCGTTGGGAAGCTATTCTGACTGTTATGTGGCAAATAATAAATTGTATATCCTGATGTATAACTCAGATATCACAGTATATGATCTGATGACACAGACCGTTGATACCACGTTTCATTTTGAAAACTCAGCATCCGCAATCGGAGCAGATTCATTGGGGAGAATATATCTGGCAGGTTCTTCTGACGAAAATCACATGATTTATCTTCTTTCAGCTTCAGGAGAAATTTTGTCGCAGGCTGTTTCTGAAGAGTCAATCTATAGTTTTTGCGGATTTGACAGCAGCAACGGGAACTTCTATGTTGAAAGTTATGACAATTGGATTTACTGGGGATATGATCATGATATGCATGCTCTTAAGGCCGGAAATGTTACCGGAGACACGATCTCCTTTAATGAAACGATTTTGATGTATGTATGTCAGTCTTACTGGTATGAACGGCAGGGACAGGTCAGTATGCTTGGCGACAGATATTTTTGTATTGACTCTACATTTTCTTCAGGCCTTAGCATATGGGATTCCGATCAATATGATCCGTCAGATCCAAGTGACACAGAAGTTGTTTTTCTTAGCCGGGATAATGAAGAAAGCGGGACGTTTGATTCAAAAGCCTGCGTAGGGACAAGGGCTGTTTACTGTGAAGGAACAAATTCTGTTATTGTATATAAAGATGAATCATCGATTGCGGAGTATGATATTTCAGCCGGGACAGAGATTGTGTCTGCCCGGACAGATTATCCGGTTTTCTCACTGATGAAATATGGAGACGGAATTGCGGCGATAGAAAAGTCTGGTAATAATTATTATTTTGAATACTTTTCATGGATTAGGGCGACCGAGGTACAAATTTATGGTGAAAAGTCTGAACTGACAGTGGGTAAAACCTTGCAGCTTTCAGCGGAAACAAACGGTACTTTGACAGAAGTATTTAGCTGGTCGAGCAGTAATCCTGAAATCGCAAGTATTAATCAGCAGGGAGAAGTATTTGGCTGGAGTGAAGGCGATGCAACAATTACGGTGAGGACAAAGGGCGGGTTATCAGCGCAGTATGTCATCCGTGTGACAAAAGATTCTGCTTCCGATCCTGCACAAGGCGGTTCATCTGTAACGACCGGTGAGGAAAGTGATAATCAGTCAGACAACAATTATTCTGTATGGAGCCAAACGGTAAATTCCTACCTTGTCCAGAATGAAGACGGTACACTGACAAGGATTGAGTATTCTGACAACAATCTTATAGTAGAAGTATATACGATTGAAGGGCAGAAGTTAAGCAGCACAGCACTTCAGATGGAATCAGATTTATTCGGCGGCTTTTACAGCGGCAGAGACTATAATTATCTGGTATTTGGGGAAACAAACAGTGAGGAAAGTGATGATGCCGAAGTAATCAGAATTGTCAGATATTCCAAAAACTATGAGAGAATTGATGCTCTTTCCATCAATGGCGCGAATACATATATACCCTTTGATGCCGGTTCGCTTCGGATGACGGAAACCCAGGGAAAATTGTATATCCATACCTGCCATGAGATGTATGCCGAAACGGATGGTGTACATCATCAGGCAAATATGACATTTGTAATTGATGAAGACAATATGAGCGTTGCGCAGTCATCTTATGATGTCATGAATATTGCCCAGGCAGGGTATGTGAGTCATTCATTTAACCAGTTTATCCAGACAGACGGCAGCTATATTTACCGGGTGGATCATGGAGATGCAAATCCAAGGGCTGTCTCCATAACAAAATGCAGAGTGGACGGTAATATTACAGATGTAACCTATACGCTTCCGATTTCTTTGGAAAATGTGATCGGATATAATCCTACCGGAGCTTCTGTAGGCGGTTTTGAATTGTCATCCGAGAATTGTATGATTGCAGGTAATGCGGTTGATTATACGCAGGAATACGAAGACTGCTACGGTCAGCGAAATATATTTATAAGTATAACGGATAAAGAGCTTGAAAATTCAGTGACTGTCTGGCTTACACAATATGACGATACACAGGATATTAACGTTCATACACCGCATCTTGTCAAAATCGGCAGCAGTCAGTTCCTTGTAATGTGGGAAGAAGTAGATGGGAATGATAAAATCTGTACAAAAATGGTTACGATAGATGATGCCGGAAATCTCACCTCAGATATTATCAGGACAGATATGCCGCTTTCAGATTGTAAGCCGATCATGTGCAGCGATGGTCTCATAAGATGGTATACGACGCAGAATGCTTCTCCGGTTATCTATGCTGTGAATCCTTTGAATTTAAAACCTTTGGCGTCAGAACCGGAACAGCCTGAGGAACCGGAACAGCCTGAAGAACCGGAGCAGCCTGAGGAACCGGAACAGCCTGAGGAACCGGAACAGCCGGAGAATCCGGAACAGCCACATCTTCCGTTTATAGATGTCGACAGGGAGACAGGAAGCTGGTATTATGACGAGGTTGAAAATGTGTATGAAAGAAAACTGATGACCGGTAAAAGTGAAATTATATTTGCGCCGTATGAACCTCTTGCGAGAGCGCAGTTTGCAGTAATTCTGTATCGGATTGAGGGAAGTCCTTCTGTTTTATATACTTCCCGGTTCCCGGATGTGGGTCAGGAAATCTGGTACACAAATGCCGTGCTCTGGGCGAACAATGCCGGAATTATTACCGGATATTCCAACACCGGATGTTTTGGCCCGGCAGACAAGATCAACCGTGAGCAAATGGCGGTCATGATGTACCGGTATGCCGGAATGAAGGGCTATGACACCGGAATAAGGGTGGATTTTACCGGGTTTAAGGATGCCTCCGATGTCAATACTTTTGCACAGGAAGCGATGCAGTGGGCAGTCGGAACAGGAATCATCACAGGAAAATATAATGGTACGATGCTGGATCCGCAGGGAAATGCAAGCCGTGCAGAATGTGCAATTATATTGACAAGATTTATGAATTATTACGGCATATAAAGTATAGGGCCGGAGCACGGAATAATCCGTGCCCGGCTTGTTTTTGAATGAGCGGAGTGGGGTTATGGCAGAAAACGGAAAAAAAATAGGAATTGTCTGTTGTTCAAACGGAATGAAAAAGACAAATGTTGAAATTATAGAAAAATTAAAAAATGTGTTGCTTGAAATGGGGCTTCATCCGGTTTTCAGTGATTTTATTTATGAAAAAGACGGAGTGTTCAGCGGCACGGCAGGTGAGCGTGCCTGTGCACTGATGGAATTATATGAAAATGATGAGATAAAGAGTATTTTTGACATTTCGGGCGGAGATGTGGCGAACGGAATCCTCCCTTATCTTGATTATGAATGTATTGGAAAAAGTTCAAAGCTGTTCTGGGGTTACAGTGACCTGACGACAGTTATCAATGCTATTTATGCAAAAACAGGAAAACCTTCGGTTTTATATCAGATCCGGAATCTGGTTTCCAGCCATAAAGTGCAGCAGACTGACGATTTTCGGAATACTGTATTAAATGGCAGAGATGATCTGTTTCAATTCAGATATCATTTCATTCAGAATAATGAAATGCACGGAATTGTGATTGGAGGAAATATCAGGTGTTTCCTCAAATTGGCCGGAACAGAATACATGCCGGATTTTAAGGATAAAATTCTTTTGTTAGAAAGCCGCGGCGGAACTGTCCCTCAGATGGAAACATATTTAAGCCAGTTGAAGCAGCTGGGAGCGTTTGAACAGGCGGCCGGAGTTTTGCTTGGGACATTTTCACAGATGGAAGCGGAGCAATGTATTCCGACTATGGAATCAATGATTCAATATTTTGTCCCGAAAAGGCTGCCTGTCGCGGTAACAAAAAATATCGGCCACGGCTCGGATTCAAAAGGAATTATGATAGGAAGCACGGCATTATTCCATGAATAGAATCATAGGACGGACTGCGGCTGTGAACAATTGTTATACACCATGACCGGTCTTTTCCTTTCCTTTTTTGTAAAATATCAGAGAAAGGGCAGTAGAAATGCTCCATCCGACCGGCCATGCACACCAGATTCCGACAGAACCGAAAAATCCGGCCAGTATCACTGCAAAGGTTACACGCAGAATCAGATCGGTAAATGTTGAAATCATAAAATTTGTCATAAGGCCAGCCCCGCGGAGGATACCGTCTGTGATTAATTTAGAAGATACAATAAAGTAGCATGGCGAGAGAATGCATAAATATTGAATTCCGGTTCTTATGGCAATGTCTGTCGGCTCATCCATAAAGAGTCCCAGCATATATTTTCCGCCGAAGAAATAAGCCAGAAAGAACGGAACTGTGATGATCCAGACCATTTTTAAACCGGCGCGAAAGCCCTGGTGGATTCGTTCCGGTTTCCCGGCACCGGTGTTCTGGGCAGTATAATTGGACATTCCGTTTCCTATGGTGGAAAATGATGTGATGACCAGATTATTCAATTTGACGGCCGCAGAGTAACCGGCGATAACACCGGAGCCAAAGCCGTTGATAACCCCCTGGATAATAATATTCCCGACAGAAATAAAACTTTGCTGCAAAATACTGGGGACAGCGATTACAAGTATTTTCTTCAGGATTCTCCAGGAAAAGAACTTATATTTCTCATCTGTTTTCACGGAAATGAGACGGCGGATTACTACAATCACGGAAAGCAGCGCACTGACACCCTGGCATAGAAATGTCGCCCACGCTACACCTGCAATACCCATTCCAAATACTTTTACAAAAAGAATATCCACCAAAATATTTGAAGTAGAGGAGATTGCCAGGAAATAAAACGGTGTTCTGGAATCCCCAAGTGCGGAGAATACACCGGTTGCAATGTTATAGAAGAACATAAACGGCAGTCCCCAGACATAAATATCCAGATAGAGCTTCGAGTCGTTGATTATATTTGCAGGTGTGTGAATCATCCCCAGCAGAAAGCCGGAACAGGTGAGTCCAATCAGCATGAGAACTGCACAAAGAGCTGCGGTGGAAATAAGCGTTGTAAAAATCGCTGTTTTCATATCGCCATATTTTCTGGCACCGAAAAACTGAGAAGTAATGACCGAGCAGCCGATATTGCATCCGAAAGCAAATGCAATAAAGATTAATGTGATTTCGTAGCTGTTGCCGACTGCAGCCAAAGCATTTTCTCCGATAAACTTACCGGCTACAAGACTGTCCGCAATATTATACAATTGTTGAAAAATAACACTTCCGAATAATGGAAGACAATATCTCCATAATATCTGATTCGGATTGCCCACAGTTAAATCCTTGTTCATTCTAATCGCCCCTTTATATATTATCATAAGTAAAACTCTCAAAAATCCACATGTATTATAAAACTTTATATTTAAAAAAGTCAATATACCGGTTTCGTGTAATGACTTTGCCGATAGTGTCACATTCACTGCCGGTTTCATATAGTATAAAGATTATAAAATTTCTGTGGAGGATTGCATGAAAAAACGTGTACTTTCTATCCTCGCAGCCGTTGTTCTGGTTATAATGATGATTCCGGCGTGTTCTTCTAAGGACAGCACAGAAACATCATCCCGGCCGGTGACAGATGCGGACAAAACAGAGAATGCAGCCGAAAAAAATGAAGAGAAAACGAAACTGACAGAAGTGACATTGAATGAAGTTGCACATTCTATTTTCTACGCCCCGATGTATGTGGCAATTGAAGAGGGGTATTTTGAAGAGGAAGGGATCGAACTGACTCTGGTTACCGGATTCGGAGCCGACAAGACGATGACCGCGGTTCTATCCGGTGAAGCGGATATCGGATTCATGGGATCGGAAGCATCCGTTTATACCTATAATGAAGGTGCAAATGATTATGTCGTCAACTTTGCACAGCTTACCCAGCGTGCCGGTAATTTCCTGGTCGCCCGCGAGAAAATGCCTGATTTCTCCTGGGAGGACCTGAAAGGAAGTACAGTACTGGGAGGACGAAAAGGCGGCATGCCGGAGATGGTATTTGAATATATTTTGAAACAAAACGGAATTGATCCGGAAACGGACCTGGAAATCAACCAGAGTATAGATTTTGGCTCTACGGCGGCTGCGTTCGCTGAAAATCAAGGAGATTTTACGGTTGAATTTGAGCCGGGTGCTACAACCCTTGAATCGGAAGGCAAGGGCTATGTGGTTGCATCCCTCGGTGAAGACAGCGGCTATGTCCCGTACACTGCATTTTCTGCGAAAATGAGCTATATTGAAGACAATCCGGAGATTATTCAGGGATTTGTAAATGCGCTACAGATGGGAATGGATTATGTACAGGGACACAGTACGGAAGAGATTGCTGCAAAAATATCACCCCAGTTTCCGGAAACAGATCTGGAGACAATTACAAAAATCGTGACCAGATATTATGAACAGGACACCTGGAAATCGGACCTGATTTTTGAGAAAGAAAGCTTTGAGCTGCTGCAGGATATTCTGGAGAGCGCAGGAGAACTGGAAAAACGTGCTCCGTATGAAGAACTCGTAACTACGGAATTTGCAGAAAAAGCCGCAAGATAAACAGATATGTAAAATATGTCAGATAAGAACAGAATCCCCGGATTATCCGTAAAACGGGTATTTCCGGGGGATATTTAAATTTAGAATGTTAAAAGACAGAGGCTTTTGGCAGCATTTCCCCCGTATTATTCATTTTCTTATGAAAAATTATTTACAAATCGTTCAAATATGTATCACAATATTTACATAAACCGGAGATATACTGTAGTTGTTCTTGAGAGAGAACACTTTTCATAAACTTTTTCCCCCTTATGAGTCACAGGAATGTGACTCTTTCCTTTTTTCTGGAATTTTGTTATAATAGACGCGTTTTAGATGTGCTTTCAATAGATTTTCTTGTGAAAGGGGTTTTCCGTGATGATCGATAAAAGACTGGTTCCCGTAAAAGGATTAAAAAAAGAACCTTTTTCCGGTTCTCATTTTGGTATGCGTTATTTTCTACAGGCAGATGAAAGTAAGGAGAATTTTTTTGCATATGTATATCCGGAACCGTGGTCTTTTGAAAATACGTCGGAAGAAGAAAGGATATCTGCATCGTTTCCGATTACAGAGGAAGGAATGGATGCCGCTGTTGCATGGCTGTTTGAGATGTATGAGTCCCAAAAAGCAAAATGGCAGGAGGCAGAAAAGAACTGTATGCACATTGTATTAAACAAGGGACAGGCATAAAATGTGGTTACGGATTATTTTACTGTAATCAAAAATAAATGATTCGTTTATCCGATTTTAAAGATTTTTATGATTTATTCTGGTTTTGTACACAACATCTTCACAATTGCCTGTTATTATATGATCATCTCAAAGAGATGTGCACATTCAGGAAGTTTGAAAAGATAGACAAACGTATCTTTCATCCCCTGACAGGAGATAACATACATAGAAGACAATGGCCGTATTTGCAGGTGACAGATGCAGCCATTGGACTTCGCCTAATTAATTTAGATTACTGACTTTTTGATAGATTTTCTCTTTTCTCTGGGCTGTCGGCCAGCTGCCGGCAGCCCACTCCATTTTTTATGAAGCCTTATTATTTGCAAAATGTAAAACAACGCCACAGCAGAAAACCCGAAAGATTTTCCTGCTGTGGCGTTCTGGTTGTCATACATATGAAAATGGTCCGGTGGACCATTTTTGAGTTTATGAATGCAGAACTGTTATTCTATAGTCAATTAGTTTTTGCTATGGATAATGTATTACCGGATTTATTTAATGAATGATTCCGGATGAAAAGGCTCTTGCTCGTGTCTCTGCATATAATTCTGCAAAGGTTGCCTGATAATACGGCTCAACATAAAAGAGGCCTACGACTCCAAAAGTGATTGATTCCAGTATCCTCCATCCGATAAATGACAAATCCAGCACGAATACATCCATTTTCTGCCCATACATCATCTGCTTGCTTATCTGGAATGTTTCTTTGTAATTCATACCCGGATTTTCTGCAAGAATATACGGAATCATACGGTATTCATAGCTTTTGATAATTCCGGGAACTATGAACAGAAGACTCCATAAGGCAGTAAATAAATCTCTCAGGAACATTGTCAGGATGATATTTCCGTAACTTCCACATGTGAATCCATAACCGATCGTCCCTGCCGATGCATTTTCCGTCTGGTTTGCTATGAAAAATCTGCTGCCTCCCACTATCAGGGCATAGCCGACTACAACCCGCACTACTGCCATTATGACAGCTAAGAGCGCTGCAAAAGCTGTAAAAATCATTCCTACCAATCCGGCAATGTCAAAAACACTTGAGTAAGAATATTGCCTGCTGTAGCTGACAGAATCTGAATTTTCTGTGATATTATATTTATAGGTAGCAGCAGTGAAAAGTGCCATCAGAAAGGCTACGATCACACAAGACCAATAGTTCCTCCTGAATGCTTCCCTTCCGCGCATTTTTAAATCCATCCGTGTCCACATAATCTTTTCTCCTTTAAATATATTTAGGTCATTTAATACAACCTATGAACTTATCTTATCATATTCAAAAACAACCTGCATTATTTATATTTAAAATTAACGTTGTATTTTTTGAAAAGGAAAGCTATAATACTTTTGTGGCAGCATGACAGTTAAGTGTCAACGGTGAACACCGGAGGTATGTTTTCTGAGCAATGCCGGCAGAGCTGCTGCATTTTTTAAAATTTAGCGGAGGGGAGCTTGCATTACAGGCTGAGAGGAAGGTGTGACCTTCGACCCATTACCTGATTTGGATAATGCCAACGTAGGGAGACGGAAGATGCAGATATTACATCTCGCGGGAAGTTGCCTTACCGGCTGCCTCCCGCTTTTTTTCTTATAATAAATATAAGAAATTCTTCCGGCATCGGCTGCCGGAAATGTATCTTGTATAACATATGTGAAGGAGGAAGATGATATGGTCAAAATCAATGGAAAGGAAATGGATGTGGCCGGGAAACTGCTTTCTGATTATCTGGCGGGCACATCATATGATGAAAAGCGTATTGCCATTGAGCGTAATGGCGTGATTCTGCCAAAGGCAAAATATTCGGAGACGGTTATAGAAGACGGTGATGTGATAGAGGTTGTAAGTTTTGTGGGAGGTGGCTGATTTGGCTGACAGATTTCCGACGAAAGAAGAAATGATGCGTGCCTTTGAGGAGTATCATGGAGCCGAGGTACAGAAAAAATATGGGAAAGCCCGTGTTGCAGTATGCGGGCTTGGCGGGCTTGGCTCAAATATTGCGCTGTCGCTTGCACGGGCAGGAGTCGGAACATTGCATCTGATAGATTTTGATACAGTAAGCCTGTCAAACCTGAATCGCCAGCAGTATGCGGTTTCACAGCTTGGCAAGTATAAAACGGAAGCACTGCGGGAGAATCTGCTGGCTGTTGCTCCTTATATTAATCTTGTAACAGATACTGTCCGTATTACGGAGGATAATATAGAAGAGCTTCTGAAAGAAGCCGATGTTATCTGCGAGGCGTTTGACGGTGCTGAACAGAAGGCCATGCTTGTAAATTGTGTATCAGAAATGTTTCCGGAAAAATATCTCGTATCCGGTTCCGGAATGGCGGGATTTTCTTCGGCCAACAGTATCAAAACCCGCAAAGTGGCAGGGCGTTTTTATTTGTGCGGAGATGAAAACAGTGATGTGTCTGACAACATCGGACTTTTATCTTCCCGTGTGATGATATGCGCCGCACATGAGGCACATATGGTGCTGCGGATTCTTGCGGAAAAATATGAACCGTAAATAACGGAAGGAATATCTGCTTTGTGAAGAATAACCGAAAAAGAAAGAAGGAATTAAAATGACGACAGAAGACAAACTTATCATAGGAGGACATGAATTTCATTCGCGATTCATCCTTGGTTCGGGGAAATATTCCCTGAGGCTTATCGAAGCGGCAGTCAAGGATGCCGGGGCAGAAATGATTACACTTGCCGTGCGCCGTGCGAATACAAAAGAGCATGAGAATATCCTGGATTATATACCGGAGGGCGTGACGCTTCTCCCGAATACATCCGGTGCGAGAAATGCCGAAGAAGCGGTACGGATCGCCCGTCTTGCAAGAGAGCTTGGCTGCGGGAATTTTGTAAAAGTTGAGATTATGCGGGATACCAAGTATCTGCTTCCTGATAATGCCGAGACGATCAAAGCGACAGAGATCCTCGCAAATGAGGGATTTATTGTAATGCCTTATATGTATCCGGATCTGAATGTGGCGAGAGACCTGGTCAATGCCGGTGCGGCCACGATCATGCCGCTTGCTTCTCCGATCGGTTCAAACAAAGGACTGGCAACCCGTGATTTTATCCAGATATTAATTAATGAAATCGATTTGCCGGTCATCGTGGATGCAGGCATCGGCAGACCCTCCCAGGCATGTGAGGCGATGGAAATGGGAGCTGCAGCAATCATGGCAAATACAGCTTTGGCAACGGCGGGAGACCTTACGCTGATGGCTTCAGCTTTCCGGCAGGCGATCGAGGCAGGAAGAAAAGCATATCTTTCCGGATTGGGACGTGTCCTTGTGCGCGGAGCATCTTCATCCGACCCGCTGACCGGATTCCTGCATGATTAAGGAGGACGCTATGGAAAAGCAAATGGAAAATCAGTTCTTTGTTGATTCAGAGTATTTGTCCCCGAAAGCCCTTGAGAAGAAGCATCAGCTTGAGAATGACCCGTCTTCCCGGAAGAATCATATGGAATATCTGCCGGGGATGGAGCAGATTGAGTCTGATGTCTGCAAAAAAGTTATGTCACAGATGAATTCATATGATTATTCCCGTTATACAGCGAAAGATGTGAAGGCGGCGCTGGAGCATGAGAATTGCACTATTGAAGATTTTAAGGCATTGCTTTCCCCGGCGGCTGAACCGTTTTTGGAGCAGATGGCACAGAAGGCACGCCTTGAGACGGGAAAACATTTTGGTAATACTGTATACCTGTTTACACCGCTTTACATTGCTAATTATTGTGAGAATTATTGTGTTTATTGCGGATTTAACTGTTATAACCATATTAACCGTATGAAACTGACGATGGAGCAGATTGAGCATGAGATGAAAATCATTGCCGATTCCGGTATGGAAGAAATTCTGATTCTCACAGGAGAAAGCCACACGATGAGTGATGTGCATTATATCGGGGAGGCATGTAAACTTGCCCGGAAATATTTCCGTATGGTCGGACTGGAAATCTACCCGGTCAATACAGAGGATTACTGTTACCTTCACGAGTGTGGTGCAGACTATGTGACAGTTTTCCAGGAAACCTATGATACGGAAAAATATGAAACATTGCATCTGATGGGGCATAAACGGGTATGGCCATACCGTTTTGATGCACAGGAAAGAGCTCTGAGGGGAGGAATGCGAGGCGTTGCGTTCTCAGCACTTCTGGGGCTTTCAGATTTCAGAAAGGACGCACTTGCAAGTGCGCTGCATGTATATTATCTGCAAAGAAAATATCCACAGGCAGAGATGTCCCTTTCCTGCCCGCGTCTGCGCCCGATTATCAATAATGACAGAATAAATCCGCTGGATGTTCACGAAAAGCAGCTTTGCCAGATCATCTGTGCATACCGTATTTTCCTTCCTTACGTCGGAATTACGGTATCTTCCCGCGAAAGTGCGTCATTTCGTAACGGCATCGTAAAAATTGCGGCGACAAAGGTTTCCGCCGGGGTTTCAACAGGAATCGGCGACCACGAAAGTAAATATACAGGAAAGGAGTCTGACGGCACAGAGGGCGATGAGCAGTTTGAAATCAATGACAGCCGAAGCTTTGATAAAATGTATCAGGACATTTCAAAAGACGGGCTGCAGCCTGTGCTGAATGATTATCTTTATGTCTGATATTTTATGTGTGACAAACCGGCTGTTGTGCAGGGAGAATTTCTTGTCCAGAATAGAGAAAATCGCCGCGTGTGCTCCGGCGGGGATCATTTTGCGGGAAAAAGATCTGACCGGAGAAGAATATAAGCTCCTGGCAGAGCAGGTTATGGAAATATGTAAAAAATATGAAGTCTCCTGTGTTCTTCATTCTTTTATAAAGGAGGCACGGGAATTGAGGTCTGAAGCCATCCATCTGCCGCTTCCGGTACTAAGGGGTATGACGAAAGAGGATAAAGCAGATTTTAAAATAATCGGCGCATCCTGCCATTCGGTCGATGATGCCGTGGAAGCGGAAACTTTGGGCTGCACCTATATAACGGCAGGTCACATATTTGCCACAGATTGTAAAAAGAATCTTCCGCCGCGTGGCATCGGATTTCTGAAAATGGTCTGTGAGAATGTGTCGGTTCCCGTGTATGCCATCGGGGGTATCAACAGTGGGAATATGGAATCTGTGAGAAATGCCGGGGCAAAGGGAGCATGTATTATGAGCGGTCTGATGTGCTGTGAAAGTGGAGACATCCGTCCGGTGGTTTTGGGAAAGCAGGTGAAGTAATGGTATTTGATAAAAGCAGTTTATTATTGTATGCGGTGACCGACCGCTCATGGACGGGCAGGCAGACATTAGAAGAGCAGATTGAGGAGGCACTTCTCGGAGGGGCAACCTGTATTCAGCTTCGTGAAAAGAATCTTGATGAGGAGGCATTTATCAGGGAGGCTGCTGAAATAAAATGCCTTTGCAGCCGATACGGTGCACCTCTGATCATAAATGATAATGTAAAGGTCGCACTGGAAAGCGGGGCTGATGGTGTCCATGTGGGGCAGGAAGACTGTCCGGCCGGTGAAATCAGAAAAATTGCAGGGAAAGATTTTATTATCGGTGTCACCGCAAAGACTGTTTTGCAGGCAAAAAAAGCAGAAGCAGACGGTGCGGATTATCTGGGCACGGGAGCTATGTTCCCGTCACCGACAAAGAAAAATGCAATCCGCATTACAAATAAGGAATTAAAGGAAATTACTTCTTCGGTATCAATTCCGGTCGTGGCGATCGGGGGCATTACGGAATACAATGTATCGGAGCTTGCGGGATGTGGTATCTGCGGTGTCGCAGTAGTATCTGCTGTATTTGCGGCAGAAAATATAAAAGAAACGACAGAAAAACTTAAAGAAAAAGTTTGTTCTATTGTAAAAGGAGATAAATGAATGAGGACAGCATTGACAATCGCCGGGAGTGATTCCAGCGGAGGCGCAGGAATTCAGGCAGATATCAAAACGATGACTATGAACGGAGTCTATGCCATGAGTGCGATCACTGCCCTGACCGCACAGAATACGATGGGTGTTTCTGCAATCATGAATGTGACACCGGAGTTCTTAAAGCAGGAGATAGATGATATTTTCCTGGATATCCGTCCTGATGCGGTGAAAATCGGAATGGTTTCTTCGGACGGGCTTATCCGGATGATCGCAGACAGGCTTACATTTTATAAAGCAGACAATATTGTGCTTGACCCTGTCATGGTGGCCACAAGCGGTGCAAGGCTTATTGATGAGGATGCAGTATCGGCTCTGAAACAGGTCTTGATGCCTCTGGCAGCAGTCGTTACGCCAAATATCCCGGAAGCGGAAGTACTTGCGGGGATGTCCATCCGCAGTGCGGAGGATATGATTGATGCGGCAAAAATGATCGGCGAGGCCTATGGATGTGCCGTTCTGTGCAAAGGTGGACATAATTTGAATGATGCCAATGATCTGCTATATGCAGACGGGATGTACAGATGGTTTGAAGGAAAGAGAATAGATAATCCTAATACCCACGGGACCGGTTGTACATTGTCCAGTGCCATTGCCGCAAATCTGGCCAAAGGATTCGGACTGGCGGAATCGGTACAGAGGGCAAAAAATTATATATCCGGAGCACTGGCAGCAGGACTTAATCTGGGTAAAGGACAAGGACCTATGAATCACGCATTTGATCTGCGGGGACAATTCTCCGGCATGCCGGGAGAATCATAAAAGTCCGGAAAGTATGATTTACGAAAAATAATATTTATGGAAAACGAGATATTCATGTAAAGTGCGGTATGTAGAACCGCAGGCCATAAAAACTATAAAAAGGGATGGCCTGCAGCCGGAAAACCAGTATAAGCCACATTTAATACCTTACTGTATCGGTGTGGATCATACCAGGGAGACGGGTCAGTCTTTCCAGCTTTCTTTTCCGAAATACGGAGGATAGATTTGATAAATATCGTTATAGGATTCAAGCTCTGCCTCTGATGTCGGAAGAGAAGGAATCAGACCGGTACATTCTCTTGCAGAAGCCGTTGAAAGATAATCATAGTCATCAACGGTTTCCGATGAATCAGTTTTCTTTGACATAAATTCACCTCCCACAGTTATTATTTGCAGGAACTAAACAGATATGCCTGTCGGAGTAAGAATCGTGAAAACAAATGTAATTGAGCCTTTTATCATGAGCAGAACAGATATGAAGCGACAGGAAGGAACGAAGGTTTGTTTTGCGGATGGCGCAGGCTGAAATGTAACAAATTGGAGGCAACATTATGAAATTAATTGCAGATACTCACGCTCATTCTATAATGAGCGGACATGCTTACAGTACAATACGGGAGATGGCAGCATCGGGAGCGGAGAAAGGGCTTAAAATGATTGCCCTGACAGAACATGCGCCCGAAATGCCGGGAACGTGCGGGCTGTTTTATTTTCAGAATCTGAAAGTGATACCGCGAGAAATGAATGGAATCAAAGTACTGTTCGGGGCAGAACTGAATATTATGAATCTGGACGGTGACGTAGATTTGCCGGATAATCTGTGCAGCAGCCTTGACATTGTAATTGCAAGTGTTCATCCGCCGTGTTATGGAGAAGACCGCGGTATTAAAGAAAATACACAGGCATACGTGAATGTCATGAAAAAACCTTTTATCAATATCATCGGGCATCCGGATGATGGGAGATATCCGATAGATTATGAAGTACTGGTGAAAACAGCAAAAGACACCGGAACGCTTCTTGAATTGAATAATTCTTCTCTTCAGCCGGGAAGCTTTAGGAAAGGTGCATGGGAGAATGCTAAAACTATGCTTGATTTATGCAAACAGTACGAAGTCCCTGTCACAACTGGCAGCGATGCCCATGTTGACGCAGATGCCGGGAATTTTAGTAATGTGGAAAAACTGCTGGAATACTGTGGATTTCCGGAAGACCTGGTCGTAACGACAAATATGCAGATGCTTTTTCCATATCTGAATGTATCGAAAAGAAACACTGGACTTTAAAGTGCTAATGTGTTAATATGTTAAATAGCTATCCGAATAAAAAAAGGAGATATGGAAAATGAATGATAAGATAAGGACGGAAGCAGTGGATCATATGTTCAGTGCGATTCTGAGTCTGGAGAATAAGGAAGAGTGCTATCAGTTTTTTGAAGATCTTTGTACGATCAATGAATTATTATCTTTGTCTCAGAGATTTGAAGTTGCCAAGATGCTCAGGGAGAAGCGTACTTATCTTGAGATTGCCGAAAAGACAGGCGCATCTACAGCAACCATCAGCCGGGTTAACCGCTCATTGAATTATGGAAATGACGGCTATGATATGGTATTTGGCCGAATGAAAGACGGGCAGGATTAATCCCCGGAAGTGTTAATACATCAGCAAAAAAGTAATTGAAAATCAGGCAGATAAAACAAAAAGTAGAGGATAAAGCCCTCTACTTTTTATCTTTTGACGCTTTTATTTTTATTTCTCTTTCTTTTGCTCGTCCTTCCGAATCTTTTCGTCGATCATCTTTTCAATCAGGAATTTCTTAAGGTATACATCGAAACTCAAGCCGCAGATAAAGGAAAAGAATTTCAAATCTTCGTGTTCGTCTTCCGGGACATCGGTAAACATCTTGTCTGCCATATCATATATTTGTTTCACTTCCTCACAAAATGGTTCCACCTGGATTGCTTCCATCTTACAGATTTCGTCATAAATATCTGTGAGGCTCAGCGGATTATCAGTGTGAAAATACTTTTCCGTAATCGGTTTCAGCAAAGATTCAATATCTTTGATAGAAAGGATGCTCTTAAAATAGTAAATAAAAATCAGAACGAGCATGTGTTCTTTTGAGTACTTTTTCTTTGTAGGCGGAGGAAGCAGATTATTCTTGGCATAATTGTTGATCATCGTTTTTGTCAGAATCTTATCTTCCGCGTAACGTCGTGTGGAAGACAGCTGTGCCTCCATAAAGGTCGTGACCTGATCCATATACAGGTCGATGTTAGGAATATCTTCATGATGGATGTAATCAATATCAAAAAGACCTTCCAGAATACTGTCAAGCATATTTCCAGAATGGATTTTCATGTTATCACCTCGATGCTTTCATTATATAGTAATAAAAACCAGATGGCAAGAAATATTTACAATTCTGATGATTACAGTTCATATTATTACAAGGGGATATAACCGTTATCTTCATACTTGCATGTCAGAGAAAGAATATGTTCTCCTGCACGAGGATTGAACGGTTACAACTTGCAGCCTGGAAATAGAAGAAATAAGGTTGACAAAAATGAATGTATGTTCGATAATGATAATGTGTTCTGGCTGTAATCCGGCAGCCGGACGTTTTATTATGTCTGAGATACAGGGGAAGAATTATGAGCATATATGATACATTGAATGAACAGCAGAGGGAGGCTGTATTCCATACGGAAGGACCTCTTTTGATTCTTGCGGGCGCAGGATCAGGGAAGACCAGAGTGCTTACGCACAGAATTGCATATCTGATTCAGGAAAAAGACGTCGCGCCGTGGAATATCCTTGCAATTACATTTACAAATAAAGCCGCCGGGGAGATGAGGGAAAGAGTGGACCGGCTGGTAGATTTCGGCGCGCAGGATGTATGGGTCAGCACCTTTCATTCTGCATGTGTCCGCATTTTAAGGAGGCACATCGAACGGCTCGGATATGACAGGAATTTTACAATTTACGATACGGATGATCAGAAGACACTTATGAAAGATGTCTGCCGGTCAATAAATATAGATACAAAACAGTTCAAAGAGAGAATGCTGTTGTCAGCGATATCCTCGGCAAAGAATGAGATGGTGACGCCTTCGGAATTTGAAAGAATG
This sequence comes from Lachnospiraceae bacterium, assembly GCA_004556565.1. Classification (GTDB taxonomy): domain Bacteria; phylum Bacillota; class Clostridia; order Lachnospirales; family Lachnospiraceae; genus Schaedlerella. Next base: position 17,563 of record SFGN01000039.1, read on the forward strand.
GCAGGCGGAGATTATGTGAAAAAGAAGACGGCTGAGGTCTACTGGGAATACGAGAGGCAGCTGAAGTCGAACAATGCGCTGGATTTTGACGATTTGCTTCTCAAAACAGTACAGCTGTTTCAGGACTGTCCGGATGTGCTGGAATTGTACCAGGAACGTTTTCATTATATTATGGTGGATGAATACCAGGATACGAACACCGTGCAGTTTAAATTTATCAGCCTGCTTGCCGCGAAGCATCATAATCTTTGCGTTGTCGGTGACGATGACCAGTCGATCTATAAATTCCGGGGGGCTAATATCCGGAACATCCTGAATTTTGAACAGGAATTTCTGGATGCCACTGTGATAAAGCTGGAACAGAATTACCGCTCAACAGAGACAATATTGGACGCGGCAAATGCCGTTATAAAAAATAACAGCGGAAGAAAGGATAAGACACTCTGGACAGAAAACGGGAAGGGCGAGAAAATCCATATGAGGCAGTTTGATACCGGTTTTGATGAAGCGGAATTTGTCGCATCGGACATAAAAGAGAGGGTAAGAAATGGTAATTCCTACCATGATTTTGCCGTGCTTTACCGGACGAACGCACAGTCCCGTCTCTTTGAAGAAATGTTTGTGTCAAGGAGCATACCGTATAAGATTATCGGCGGGATAAATTTTTATGGAAGAAAAGAAATCAAAGATATCCTGGCATATTTGAAAACGATTGACAATGGACAGGATGACCTCGCGGTAAAAAGAATCATAAATATTCCGAAACGTGGAATCGGTCTGACTACGATCGGCAGGATTCAGGAATCGGCAACAGAACGGGAAATCGGGTTTTATGAGGCGCTCGGCGGCCTGGATTTAATTCCGGGCATTGGACGAAGCGCGACAAAGCTGGAATCCTTTGTGGCACTGATTGAATATTTCAAAGGAAGAGTCGGGAAAATAACATTGTCAGAGCTTGCAAATGAGATTCTTGAGATGACAGCCTACATAGAGACCCTGGAGGCGGAAGGTACGGAAGAAGCTGAAGCGAGAATTGAGAATGTTAATGAATTTCTCAGCAAAGTTGCAGATTATGAGGAAGAATGCCAGGATCAGGATGTCCCGGTCACTCTGAGCGGATTTCTGGAAGAAGTTGCTCTGGTGGCTGATATTGACAGCTTGGATGAGGATGCAGATTACGTGGTTTTAATGACACTGCATGGTGCAAAAGGACTGGAATTTCCGCATGTATATCTTGCCGGGCTGGAGGACGGGCTGTTTCCGGGATATCTGGCGATGGATTCTCAGGAAGACCTGGAAGAAGAAAGGCGGCTTTGTTATGTGGGTATCACCAGAGCAGAACAGGAACTGACCGTAAGCTGTGCGAGAAGAAGGATGGTAAGAGGTGAGACCCAGTATAACCGCATGTCCAGATTTTTAAAAGAAATTCCGGAAGAATTGATGGAGACCGGAGGAAGAAAAATCGAACAGGGAAAGGATAAGCGCGAACAGCAGCCGAACCCGCAGGCAGAGCAGGCCTTCCGTCAACAGCCGTATCAGCAGGCTCGTCAGGCTTTCCAACAGCAGCCGTATCAGCAGGCTCGTCAGGCTTTCCAACAGCAGCCGTTCCAGATGTCCGGCTTCGGAAAAGCTTCCCAGCAATTTGCAGTGACGAAGGAAAAAGGGCTTTCTTATGGCGTCGGCGACCGCGTGCGGCATATAAAATTTGGTGACGGCACTGTGCTGGATATCACAGAGGGCGGGCGTGATTATGAAGTGAAGGTCGAGTTTGATACCGCAGGCATCAAAAAAATGTTTGCTACATTTGCAAAGCTGCAGAAAATATGATAGAAGTGAAAACTACAGTGCGATGCAATAAAAAAACAATAACTTCTCTAAAAAAAAGATAATTTTGTAGTAATCTGATAATGTTGGTGCTATAATAACAGAAAAGACTTCTCATGAAAGAAGGGGAAAGGACGTGTACGATATGAACAGAATTGAAGAATTAATTGCAGAAACAAAACTGAATGAGCTCCTTCGTAAAAAGGAAGACGAGCAGAAGAATACCGTAATCTGGATTCTTGCAGTCATTGGTGCTGTAGCAGCTGTGGCAGCAATCGCATTTGCTGTATATAAGTTAGTGGTTCCGGATTATCTGGAAGACTTTGATGAAGATTTTGATGACGAGCTGGATGATTATTTCAGCGATGAAGAAGACGAAGACGAGTGATTCAATCTGATGATTGATGAAATGAAGAGATGCAATGAAATTACGGGATGTGGCACAGACTGCATCCCGTTTTTCTGGTTAAAGACGTTAATTGAAAAACGGACAATAAAACAGTAGAAGGAAATATAGAAAGAAGATATGAAAAAAGGACAGGTCTTTGAAGGTATTATTGAAAAGGTGGAATTTCCAAACAAGGGAATCGTATATGTGGCGGAGGAGAACAGGCATGTCATTGTTAAAAATGGAATGCCGGGACAGAAAGTCCGCTTTGTAGTAAATAAATTTAAAAGCGGTAATGCGGAGGGACGTCTGCTGGAAGTGCTTGAAAAATCACCGCTTGAGACAAGAAAACCGGTCTGCAGCCAGTTCCCGGCCTGCGGCGGCTGTATGTATCAGACGATGTCTTATGAAGCACAGCTTAATATGAAATCCGCCCAGGTGAAAGAAATTATTGATAAAGCACTCTATCCGGGAAGAAGCTATCTGTTTGAAGGGATAAAACCAAGCCCGAAGGAATTTGGTTATAGAAATAAGATGGAATTTTCATTTGGCGATGAGTATAAGGATGGGCCGTTGTCGTTAGGTCTTCATAAAAAAGGGAGTAATTACGATGTACTTACGACAGCAGACTGTAGGCTTGTTCATGAAGATATGACGAAAATACTCTCATGCGTGCTGGAATATTTCCGGAAACCGGGAGTCGGTTATTATAAGAAAATGGCACATACAGGATATTTGCGGCATCTGCTTCTGAGACGTGGTGACACAACGGGAGAAATACTGGTAAATCTTGTTACGACCACACAGGAAACATATGACTTACAGCCGCTGACAGAAGAGCTGCTGTCGCTTGATCTGGAGGGGAATATTGTCGGCATTTTGCACATCCTCAATGATTCGCTCTCAGATGTGGTGCAAAGTGATGAGACCAGAATTCTTTGGGGCCAGGATTATTTCTATGAAAAACTACTAAATCTTCAGTTTAAAGTAACCCCATTTTCATTTTTCCAGCCGAATACGAGGGCTGCAGAAGTGCTGTACAGCACTGTCAGGGAGTATATCGGAGATATCCATGACATGACTGTTTTTGATTTGTTCAGCGGAACCGGGACGATTTCACAGGTGCTCGCTCCGGTCGCGAAACAGGTGATTGGTGTAGAGATTGTGGAAGAGGCAGTTGCGGCAGCCCGTGAAAATGCGGCAGAAAATGGTCTTGATAACTGTAAGTTCATTGCAGGAGATGTGTTTAAGGTACTGGATGAAATCGAAGAAATGCCGGATGTTATCGTGCTCGACCCGCCAAGAGACGGCATCCATCCAAAGGCTCTGCCGAAAATTCTCGATTACCAGGTGGATAAGATTGTTTATATCTCCTGTAAACTGACAAGCCTCGCAAGAGATCTGGAAATGATGCAGGGGAGAGGATATGAGGTGGTAAAATGCACGGCTGTGGATCAATTCTGCGGGACGGTGCATGTGGAGACGGTTGTTCTTTTGTCCCAACAGAAGCCAGATGACACGATAGAGATCGACTTAGACCTGGACGAGTTGGATGCCACCAGTGCCGAGTTGAAAGCAACCTATCAGGAAATCAAAGATTATGTGCTGAAAGAATTTGGCTTGAAGGTTTCAAATTTATATATTTCTCAAATAAAACGGAAATGTGGAATTGAAGTAGGAGAAAATTATAATCTTCCGAAATCGGAAAATTCTAAAGTTCCACAGTGTCCGAAAGAGAAGGAAGATGCTATCCGAGCTGCCCTGAAATATTTTGCAATGATCTAAGACATCGCTGATTTCAAGGAGGAATAACACATGAAAAGCACATTTGAAAAAATGGGTGGAACCTACACACTGGGAGCAGATGGAATTTACTATCCGAATCTTGTCAGTAAAGATGAAGAACCGCATTATGGGAAGTACGGAAGGATGCGAAGGCAGTATCTGAAAGAACATCGTCCGGCAATCTATTCACTGTGTATGCTGGAAGACAAACTGACGGAACATTTGAATGATGTGGATGATGAGGCACAGGAGAGGATGGAAGTTTTGTTGCTACAGATGATGGAAAAACAGGGAATTACCGAAGCGTTAAAGGCTCATGACCAGATGGCATGGATTGGAGCTGTAAATGGTATTCGTAATGCAGCAGAAGAGATTGTGTTAAAAGAATTGATTTACAGGTAAACAAAGAGCTGAACAAGTAGGACGAAAAATCCCATTTGTTCAGCTCTTTGAGTTTATAAGGGGTTAAAGAGACGCTTAATTACAATTCCATATCATGTGATTTTTTCTTTGCTCGAACAGGTTGATTTCTTCGAAGTTCCTGTTTTCGCTGATATTCAAGTTCCCATGCCCGATGAGAGAAAACATCAGGATCTTCCACATTAAGATAGTCTACATCTTCGGCTGCAATGTCACGGCGGTGATAGTCATAATATTTACCAAAAGTTGCTTTGAGTTGGGCAATTAGCTTATCCTGGAAATCTGGACGGATCCGGATTCGGGTGTCCAATAATTCAAGATATTGCCCTGGTTCGGGGCGAAATTTTTCTTCCCGGAAAGCGGAAGCATCTTTTTTAAGCTGCTCTTTGAGAGAGAAATCCTGAGAATCCAGAATATCCAGATTTTTATTCATCTGGTCGTATTTCTTAGATAGATTAGTCATATCTTTATCGGTAGAGCATTGTGCCTGGAAGATTAGCTGTTCTTTCCGAGATTTCAGTTCTTCGATTTCTTCTGTAACAGTGGTAAGCTGCTGATTTAATTTTATATGCTGGATGGGATTCAGAATACTGGTTTTCTCTTTTTTCGCATTCAGTTCTTTCCGTTCTGTAATTTTAGCTTTGAGTTTCGTCTTAACAGAATTGTATTTATTCAGTATTGGATTAAAATGTTGCATCCAGTCGTGAATTACTTCTTTTTGCATCTCATTGTGAAGTAAATGATACTGTGTAAAAATCATATGAGTGCGGATAGCTTCCATCGTTTCTGCAATGACAGGAATAGACCTTTCTACAGCCTGCGCCAGTTTTGCAACCTGTGCTTTTAATTCACGAAGCATTTTATTATCGACACGAATCTGGCGGTTGATCTCACAGCGGTCGGATATCATACCTTTCTTTTCCATATTCTGTGCGATATAGCCCTCATGAATGGTAGGCTGTTCGGTGATTCCCTGATCTGCAAAGCTGCGGTGATCGATGGATGCGTGTATCTGATTTTGGGCAAGCATTTTATTTACAGCCTCTGCCCATTTTTCTCTCCAGAGACAGATTTGCTCTTCGCTGTTCCACCTCTCGGAAATGGGATTTTGCCTACCGTATCGGGTGCTTTTCGGATGCTTGTCCACACGCTCATATCCTTTTTCCAGTGCTGCAGATGGAGTCAGATATATTTTCTTCTTGCCTGCCTGATAGCGGTATTGCTTCTCCCATCCTTCCTTTTGTGCTTTTTTAAATTCTGCGGCAGTAAAGCCTTTTTCCTTACCATCTTTTATACAAAGATATTCTTTTTCTGTTTTATACTGCCATGTCCCGTTTTCGTTCAATGGACGGACGGTAAGAAGAATGTGTGCATGAGGGTTATGACCGTCGGTATCGTGGATGGCAAAATCAGCACACATTCCCAGATCTACAAAGTTCTTATGAATAAAATCCCGAAGGAGAGAGATATTGCTGTCGGTATCCAATTCTATGGGAAGAGCCACAACAAATTCTCTCGCCAGTCGGCTATCTTTTGTTTTTTCAGCAGCTTCCACAGCATTCCAGAGCTGCTCCCGATCCTTCCAATCAGGTGGAGCCATTGGTGGAAGCATTACTTCCTGATATATCAGCCCATGTTTTCGTGTATAGTCATGCTGGATGCCATCATAATCATTGTACATCCGGCTGCAGCTCATATAGGCGGAAGCGGCAACGGCAGACCGCCCGGAGCCCCGGCTGACAACCTTGGCTTCCATGTGGTAAATTGCCATAGGCATGAACCGCCTCTCTGTGATGGTGTATGCTTTGAATTTGTCTTTTATGGGGCTGTGGTTTTATTCAAAACTGAATAAAAGTTGCCGGTGGAAGGTTTTATCAGGCAGCCATATCCGGTAAATGTTTTTAGCGGAGTGTTTCGGAAAATCCGAAATACTTACAATCGGATAGAAGCAGATTGTAATGGCTGCATAGCCGGTGTTGCCTGCAACAGCGGATAGCCCTCGGCAGAGCGCACGAACCTGACCAACGGGAAGGATACCACCGCCTAAGGGGTCCCCGCAAAGCCTGCTTTGTGGGGAGAGGAGGAGCAAGGGAGTGTCCGTAGTTTTCGCCACAGGCGGAAACGAAGGTAAGCGGACTTTGCGACGACGAGGTGGTGAGTAAGTGCGCCCTATCCCAGAACTCGGATAGAGCGCATTATCCCAGATATTCAATTATCCGAGGAAATTCTTAAGTATTGCTGATATTAAAGGCTTTCAA
>SFGN01000179.1 GCA_004556565.1 Lachnospiraceae bacterium
GATAAACTTTTTACACTTCGTACTGTAGAAGACACTTTTCGGATAAAGGAATATATAAATAAGAATCATCCAAAATCGGCTGTATTGGCAGGTGGCGGTTTTATTGGTCTGGAACTGGCAGAAAATTTGAGGGAGCTTGGCATGGATGTTACAATTGTCCAGCGGCCTAAGCAGCTGATGAACCCATTTGACCCGGATATGGCATCCATGATCCATAATGAAATGAGAAAGCATGGGATAAAACTGGTACTGGGCTATACAGTAGAAGGATTTAAAGAAAAGGACAATGGAGTAGAGGTTCTATTAAAAGATAATCCATCCCTTCAGGCTGATATGGTGGTGCTGGCAATCGGAGTTACACCAGACACAGCATTAGCAAAAGAAGCTGGTCTGGAACTTGGCATCAAGGGAAGTATCGTAGTGAATGACAGAATGGAAACTTCTGTACCGGATATTTATGCAGCAGGTGATGCAGTTCAGGTAAAACATTATGTTACGGGTGATGATGCGCTGATCTCTTTGGCCGGACCAGCCAACAAGCAGGGCAGGATCATCGCTGATAATATTTGTGGTGGTGACAGCCGTTACCTGGGCAGTCAGGGAAGCTCCGTTATCAAAGTATTTGATATGACAGCAGCCACTACAGGTATCAATGAAACCAATGCCAAAAAGTCAGGATTAGATGTAGATACAGTAATTCTTTCTCCTATGAGTCATGCCGGTTACTATCCTGGTGGAAAAGTGATGACCATGAAGGTGGTTTTTGAAAAAGAGACTTATCGTTTGCTTGGTGCTCAGATTATTGGATATGAAGGAGTTGATAAACGTATTGATGTGCTGGCAACAGCAATTCATGCAGGGCTGAAGGCAACCCAGCTGAAAGATCTGGATCTTGCATATGCACCGCCGTATTCCTCTGCCAAGGATCCTGTAAATATGGCAGGATTCATGATAGACAATATAGCAAAAGGTACCTTAAAACAATGGCATCTGGAAGATATGGATAAGATTTCTAAAGATAAAAGTGTTGTATTGCTGGATGTGAGAACTGTAGGTGAGAACGTATCAATGAAATTGAGAAGGGAAAGCCTGTTTACTTGATATGCCAAAGTGGTCTGCGCAGCTACATTGCCAGCCGTATTCTGGAAGGAAACGGTTATGAAACATACAACTTCTCCGGTGGATTCCGCTTCTATGATGCAGTGGTTAATGACCGTGCGTTGATTGAAAGGGCATATGCATGTGGTATGGATTATTAAAAAATAATCACAATAATTTTATAATTTACTTGTAGCGTAAAAAGATCCCCCATTTATTAGAATGACTTTCACAATTCTGATAAATGGAGGATTCTTTAGATGTCATAGAAAAACAGTTTTATGATCTTTGTAGTGTTTCCAGTCTTTTCGAATCAAGGATGGTGATTTTGCCGCGTGAGAGTTTGACGAGACCATCGCCCTGAAAGTATCGAAGCATTCGAGTGATCACTTCCCTGTGGGAACCAAGATGGTTTGCGATAGTTTCGTGAGTGATTTTCAGTTCATTTGTTCCTTCGATAGAGGTCTCTTCTAAAAGAAATGAAGCAACACGCTTATCCAAACTCTTCCACATGATCTGTTCAATCAGCCACATGACATCAGAAAAACGGCTAGCCATTAATTCATTGGTATAGTTTGCGACGGGAGCCGATTCCTTCATGATGTCCTTATAGATTTCAGCAGGGATGATCCAAAGATCAGTATCTTTTTCTGCTTCAATGGTTACTTCAAATTGAATGGACTGCATGATACATGAGGCGGATAAAAGACACATATCCATATCGAACAGGCGGTAAAGTGTAATTTCTCGTCCTTCATCTGAAAGTATGTAAGTTCGAAGCTGCCCGGATTTAACCAGTAATAATCCAGTACAATCCAGGTTTCCGTTGTGAATGATCGTTCCTTTTTTTACATCCCGTGTAATCAAATTGTCTGAAATTACTTTTTTCTGTGCTGTATTTAAGTCATTCCATAGTGGAAAATAATTTTCGAAGCTCATAACAGTTATCTCCTTTACGAACATAGTATACTTACTTTTTTTAGATGCGTCAATTATATAATTGACATATGCCATAAATAAAAATATACTGACTATAGTACATGACTGTTGTGAATATGAGGGAGGGATAAATAATGCAGGGAGATGTCAGTTTTACATTTTTGGACCGAATTGAAGAAGTAGAACTGAATATTGTAGATAGACGATGGCAGTCTGCACTGGCATTGGCATTGACTTTGCCAGATATTTGCGGAGGTATTGCTTTCCCGGAAATTGTTAAACATTATCGAGATGGCCGGGTTATGCTGGATCGGCAAAAGAATCCGACCCGTGATGTGGGAACCCAGTATATTCGCTGGTTTGATGAATATGCAGGGGACTACTTTAAACTATCTCAATCCGATGAAAAGCCATATATTTGCGGAGAACGCTGTTGGCAGCTTCGATGTGAATATCTTCATCAAAATAAAGGATTTTTGAATGATGAAAATAATATACGCTTTCATCTTGGACTAAACTGTGGAATGTCAGTTTGTCAGTTGGAAAGTATGAACATACAGGAGAACGGAAACGATATTCGTATAGACATAGAACAGTTTTGTCTGAGGATGTGCAAGGCAGCAAAGAGTTATTATGATAAAGTTCATTTGGAAAAAGACTTTAGTCTCTATAATACACCAGTTTTGGATTTTATTCAGGTAACACAAAAAAAGAAAGCTGCTTCTATTATTGCACTGGTCTGTGGCAGTGAACGTTATGCAAAAGGATTAAAAGAAACATTGCAATTTATTTCAGATCAGATCATGCTGTTTTACACACCGGAAAGTGCTAAAACAAGATTAGGCAGACATAAGCCGGATCTTTGGATTGTTACCGAAGATATGACGAGCCAACCGAATCAGCCATGGCGTGCGGACAGGACAACACCTGTAATTTTAATCACAGGCAATCCTGATGCTGTTGAAATTAAAAAGAATTCAGGAAAACTAACTGTTCTTTCTATGCCATTATCAATAGTTGATTTGCGGAAAACCGTCGAAATATATGTGTCGTGAGGAGAAGTTTATGCTGTACATAATACTATTATTTGTATTTGTAGTTGTAGTTGTATATTTGATGATGCTTATGCGGAGACAGAAAGAAAAGATGAGCGAAATTAAAATACAAATAGATCAACTGCAAGCACAACATGATCGATTGCAGAAAGAAAGGGATCAGTTACAAGAACGGATGAATCATCTGGAAGAGCAACGAGAACACTTGCAAATGCAAACAGACCAGGCATTTCGGAGTGCTGATGAAATCGAGAAAATTTACGATGAGATATGGAATCATGCTAATACCATTCACCTTTACTCTTCGTTAGCTGAAGAAGAAAGCAAATCTATAACAATGAAAGAAAAACAAAAAGAAATTATTCGAACAACTGAGGAAATTCTAAACATCATATATAAATATAAAGGTAATGTATAATAAAAATATGTCATTGTAATGATTAGCGTTCAAGGTAAATTCTTATGTAATAATATCACAGAAGGATTTACCTTTTTCAGGTACAATAGAGATACAAAATTTGAAAGGGGAACAAAGCATTGGCAAAAAGAATGGCAAGTGTCGATAAAAAAAGATGTGTTGCCTGCGGAGTATGTGAAAATACTTGTCCGCTGGCAGCTGTCAAAGTTTACCATGGATGTTATGCTGTGGTAGAAGAAACAGTGTGTGTAGGATGTGGAAAATGTGCAAAGTCCTGTCCGGCAGGTTGTATTGAAATGAAAGAGAGGACAGCGATGTGAAGAAAAAGAAACATTGGTATGATTATTTATGGATATGGGCGATCCTTTATTTTGCTCTCGGTTTTTTTAATATTTTGTTTGCTTGGTTTGGGATGATTGATTTCCTGTTGCCGTTAGGAATAGCGATATTCGGTGAAAATAAATTTTTCTGTAATCATTTGTGTGGACGTGGCCAGCTTTTTAGTAAGCTCGGTGGGGATTTAAAATGCTCAAGAAATAAACCAACCCCGCGATGGATGAGTTCAAAATGGTTCCGATACGGCTTTTTGATATTTTTCCTTACAATGTTTGGGAATATGGTATTTCAGACATATTTAGTTGGTGCCGGATCATCATCCTTGCGTGAAGCCATCAAATTATTCTGGACCTTCCGTGTTCCGTGGGGATGGACATACACTGCCGGAACAGTAGCTGATTGGGTGGCACAGTTTAGTTTTGGATTTTATAGTTTGATGCTTACATCTTTGTTGTTAGGGTTGATCGTAATGGTGTTATATAAGCCACGAACCTGGTGTACATTTTGTCCAATGGGAACAATGACGCAGGGTATCTGTAAATTAAAAAATAATGAAAAGAAGTAATACTATAAGGTGATTCATAAAAGGCATATGTCAAAAACATTATTGACATATGCCTTTTATAGGGCTATTATATAAGAAAAGCGAGAAAGGAGCAGTTTATGCCGAGACCAGTAAAATGCAGAAAAGTCTGTCATTTCCCCAATGTTTTAGAATTTCTTCCGGCAGA
>SFGN01000180.1 GCA_004556565.1 Lachnospiraceae bacterium
GGCGAAAATGTCGGTCTGTACAGCACTGTCATCAGCCGTGCGGATTATGACGCTATGGCTGGTCAGCTTGCTGCCTCCATGACGGCAGACGCTCCCCGTGACGATGATATTCCGGAGCGGCCCGTTTTCACGAACATCAGCAGCTACGATCTGGACGATGAGGACGAAGATGATCTGCCGATGGTAGCTGAGAAACCGGCGAAATACGGTAGCGTCAAACGTGAGCCGCTCGTCCAGCCCTCCAAGCCGGTATCCACGCCGACATACCGTCCGGCTTACGTGCCGCCTACACCTACTGCCCAGCCTGTGGCAAAGAAACCGACCGTGCAAGTTGACACCTCAAAGGTCCATGCCGGGACCATCGTTTCCCATAAGGCATTCGGCACCGGTCAGGTCAAGGGTATCGATGGAGGTCTTATTGTCGTTGTCTTCGGCGGTGTAGATAAGAAGTTCCAGTTCCCCGGAGCCTTTGAACAGGGGTTCCTGAAACTGGACGAATAACACTGTGGAGGTCGTTATGGGAAAAGACAGACGTGCTGATGCAGTGCTCTTCGGTTTTGACTTCCAAGTTAACGCTGCTATCGTATTAATGCTTGAGAACATTAAGGAATTGCAATCTTTACGATTGGAGAGCGAGAACGAAGATATTGATATTGAGCTTTATAGTGGAGATCATATTTTGGCTCAAGCAAAGGCAATAGTTAATAGCAGCACGGATTTTGCGCATGTACGCACGAATCTCAAAAAGGCGTTGGAGTCATTATCCGAAGGAAGCAGAAAAGTCCAAACTAAAAAACTAATACTGATAACAAATTCCCCAAATCCACTGAACGAGGATGCATCACGGAGCCTTTTCTGGGGACCGGCTCACCGTGGTTTCAGTACGTTGCCCGAATCGTCACAGAGAATTATAACCGATTATCTATCTCAAATCGATCAACCATTGGACACGGACCAGTTTGTTATTCAGGTTGTTCCATTTGAAACTGACGATGATTCCGAAAAATACAAAGCTGTAATGCAGAGTATTAATGATTTCATTGGTGAGCTCAAACTTGATATTCCGGGGATTGGCAAGCAGTTACACAGGGTATGGTGTGGAGAAGTATTTAAGAACGGGTCAAAAAAGAATGTTAATATCACACTCTCAAAGAAAAGCTTGATTTGGCCCATCATAGTTATTGCAACGGATATTGACAGAATTGACCGTGATTTTGTTGAGCGGTTTGATTCTGTTCAATATGATGAGGTTGTTCGCCGCTTCAGAGAAACAATTGATTCTTGCTGCGAGCGAGTAGAGTTTTTTACAAAGATCCTTTTCGATTTCAATGCATATAAGGATTCTGGAAAGCCAAGCGAAAAAACAATCGATTTTGTGGAGGAGTGCTGGAGCAACTATTCGTCAGAGTTTGAAGTTGATGGCATTGATTCTGCTACAGCGGAAGCACTATCAAAAGTAGTGGTGTACAATGTGATACGCAGAAGATATGACATTGACAAGATCAAAAAGGGGGTATCCCTATGATCATTAGGTCTATCTGCATCAAGGAAGGCTTATTCAGTCGATTCATTGAATTCTCTGCCAATGCGAATTTGATTCACAGCAAGCAGAACAGCAAGGGTAAAACTACGCTGCTCAGGTTTTTGCTGTACTCTCTCGGTTATAATATCCCTAATACAAGGAAAATCAAATTTGAGCGGTGTGAAGTTGAAACCGTGATTTATACCGAAAAAATCGGGAAAGTTACACTTTCAAGAACAGCGAATAGCCATATAGTATTATCTGCAAATGATGATCGTACTACATACGTTTTGCCTGAACAGCAGAACGAGCTTCATAGTGTTCTTTTTGGAACTGATAATGCCGATATTTTAAGAAATCTCCTTGGAGCATTCTATGTAGATCAGGAAAAAGGCTGGACACTGCTTAATAGAGGTGTGGCTATTGGCAGCATTCATTTCAATATTGAGGAGCTCATTCGGGGCCTGTCTGGGCGCGATTGTACTTCATTAATCCAACAGGAAGCAAGGCTGTCACGTGAACTTAGTAAATACAAGCAGATGTTCAGCGTTGCGCAATATCAAGAGATTATTGAAGCTGAGGAAGGTTCCCTTGCTGTAGAGCACTACGATGAAAAAATAAATTCCGAATTGGAGCAGCTGAGAATCCGGCAGAATGCTATAAAAAAGGAATTGCGCCGTCTTGACAAAGCCATAAGGGATAATAAACACTTCAGTAAGTTTATTGCCGAAATGAAGCTGCTTATCAAAGGCCCGGACGGAGCAACCATTCCTGTTACCGCTGAAAACATTGTAGGCTTTGATGACAGCATCGAGTATCTTATAACGAAACACAAATTGATCTCTGCTGAGCTTGCATCGGTTCTAAGTAGCATCAATGCTCGTGAAGCTCAAAGGCAATCCGAGGATGAACAGTTGTCGTTTTGGGAATCTGAAACAATGACACAGGCATTTGATAGAAGAATTGCTTCTCTTCAAATCAATGCAGTTGCAATCGAAAAAGAGATCAAAAGATTGGAGAAAGAACTGCGGGATGTTCGTCAAGCAATTACCGACAGCACAAAAACGAATAATGATGTCGTGAATAGCCTTTATCAGAACGTTCTGAAATATGCTGTGGAATTAGGAATAGGCAGCGATACGACGATTGCTGCTTCATATTTGTTTACTTCCAATCTCAAAGAGCTGTCTGGGGCCGTACTTCACAAGACAGTATTTGCTTTCCGATTGGCATATATCATTGAAATAGAGCGTGCCATAGGTGTTAAGCTCCCTATTATTTTGGATTCGCCCAGCGGTAAAGAGGTCGATCAGGAAAACATCACTCTGATGATGGGTATTCTAAAAAGGGACTTTTCTGACCACCAGATAATCATTGCATCTATTTTTGAGTACGATTTTGATCCGATCAACGTAATTGAGATTGTTAATCGGCTGATTGAAATCGAATAAAAATGTGCACCCGCTCCTGCGAGAATGCACCTTGTATCAATCATTCGGTCCAATGCCATATCGAGTGTTCTTAACCAACCTGAGAGTTGGATGAGGACACTCGATTTTTTTGCCTACATTTGTATCTCTTTGATATGTATGAGCAGGGATTATCCTGCTCTTTTTGTTATGCCGGTAAAGCATTCGGAACATATTCAATGGCGACGCCTTTTCGGGTTTCCTCACGGTAATTGTGCCGTCTTGCAAGACTCGGCAGTTCCAGATACCCTACAAACTTATAGTGTATCTTTATCATCTGCTTGCGGTTTTTGCCGGTGCCCGTGACCTCGTACACATCAATGCGGTCAATGAGTTCCTGCAAGAGAGGTGCTGTGAGCTTATCCATCTGCATAAACTTCCGAACAGCGGCAATGAACTTTTCTTTCCCGAGCTGCATTTCATCCACTTCCGACAGGCGTTTACGGTATGCGGAGATTTTCTCTTTCAGTTCTAACCGTTCGGTTTCGTATTTTTGAGAAAACCGCATAAACATCTCGTCACTCAGTTTGCCCGCTACATTGTCCTCATAGCACCTAAGGAACCTCTGATTTAATCCGCACTACCAAAGCGCTTCCGGATATGGTATAATAACATCATCAAAACGATGGTGGTGCAGGCAATGAAGCAGGAAACAT
>SFGN01000181.1 GCA_004556565.1 Lachnospiraceae bacterium
GCCGAAGTATGCAAGAAACAAAAACATTCTTGTTATCGGCGGTTCCGGCAGCGGCAAGACCCGCTTTTTCGTAAAGCCCAACCTTATGCAAATGCACAGTTCTTATGTTGTTACCGACCCGAATGGGTACAATTTGGGAGGATGAAACTCAATACAGTGTTCATTCGGTACATAACTCTATAAGGAAGGAGGTAGTCAAAACATGGCTAAGAAACCAATAAAACCGCTGATTACAGCACTTTATGAGCGTCTTTCAAAGGACGATGAGCTGAAGGGAGAGTCCAACAGTATCACCAATCAGAAAAAATATCTCGAAGATTACGCAACGAGAAATGGCTTCACCAATATCCGTCACTTCACGGATGACGGTTATACCGGCAGAAACTTTAATCGCCCAGGCTTTCAGGAGCTGCTGGCTGAGGTTCATGCCGGGAATGTCGGTGTGATCATCGTTAAGGATATGAGCCGACTTGGTCGTAACTACCTGCAAGTAGGGTTCTATACCGAGATACTGTTCCCGGAGAAAGAAATCCACTTCATTGCGATCAACAACAGCGTTGATAGTGAGAACGGATCTGATAATGACTTCACTCCGTTCCTCAACATCATGAACGAATGGTACGCAAGAGATACCAGCAACAAGATCAAATCCATCTTCAATTCTCGCATGGCCGACGGCAAGCGATGTAGCGGAAGCATTCCGTTCGGTTACAATCGTATGCCCAGAGATAAACAGACCTTGGTTGTGGACCCGGTCGCTTCGTTGGTGGTCAAACGTATCTTTGATATGGCCGATACCGGCATGAGTCCGACTCAGATTGCAAAGCAGCTGCAGGAAGAACAAGTGCTGATCCCTTCGGCTTATACAGCCAAGTTTCATCCTGAACAGAATAACGGTAAGCGTTATTTTGATCCGTATGGATGGAGCAATACCACCGTCAATGCGATCCTTGACCGTCAGGAGTATCTTGGTCATACGATCCTGAAAAAGTCCGTCAGCACCAACTTCAAGACCGACAAGAAAAGGTCAACCAGTGAGGATGAGCAGTATATCTTCTACTTCACTCATGAACCTATTGTCAGTCAGGAGCTTTGGGACAGCGTTCAGAAACAGAGAATCCGTTCTCCAAGGAAAACTCCGGCGGGAACTTACCAGCAGCACAAGCTGAGTGGTTATCTGTTCTGCTCTGATTGCGGATCAAGAATGGCATTACAGTCTGCTAAGAAGCGCAAGGACGGCGATCCTGATGATCGTTACTATTCATTCCGTTGCAGTGCCTATGGTCAGCGAGGTACGGAATGCTCTGCCCACTATGTGAATGCTGAGGCTGTTGAAGGTCTTATCCTCTCAAGTATTCAAAGACTGTCCAAGTTTGTCATTGAGGATGAAGCGGCCTTTGCCGAGCAGCTTCGACTGAAGGCTCAGGCCAAAGTTGATGCGGTCCCGGTTGAGAAGAAACAACAGCTTGAGGAACTGGAAAAGCGGTTTGAAGAGCTGGATGTGAAGCTCCGTTCCCTCTATGAAAACTTCTTTGCCGGTCTCATTCTTGAACGTCAGTACAAGACTTTAATGGCTCAGTATGACAAGGAGCAGACTGCCTGCGAGGAACGTATCGAAGAGCTGAAAAAAGAGCTTGCCCTTATTCAGGGAAAGCCCATGCAGATCGAGCGTTTTATCAAGCTGATTCACAAATACAAGGAACCCACAGAACTGACGGAGGAACTGCTTCATGCCTTTGTTGATAAGGTGATTGTCCATGAACCTAACGGCAGAGGCAAGAGTCGAACACAGGAAATCGAGCTGTACTTCAATTTCATCGGTCAGTTTGAACTTGCCTTCTCCCCTGAGGAGATCAAGGCCGCCGAAAAACAGGAAGCTAAACGAGTCCGTGAGAAGAAGGCTCATAAAAAGAAAGTACAGAAGCAGTATAACAAGCGCAAGAAACAGGAACGCTATGACGAGCGTGAGGGTCACAAGTTTGCGAAGCGTGTCTGTGAGCATTGTGGTCAGGAATTTTGGCCAAACGGCAATAAGCAGAAATACTGTTGTAAAGAGTGCCTGAACGCAGCCAAGGCTGAAAGAGTCAAGGCCCAGCGTCATGCTGAAAAGGGCGATCACACCTTCAGACAGAAGAATTGCATTGTCTGCGGTAAACCATTCTGGCCGGTGAATGGTCAGGAAGTCATGTGTTCCGAAGAATGCAAGCATAAGCATCGCAACGAGAAGCAGTTGGCATATTATCATGAGGTTGTTGCTGATAAGGAAAAGGCCAAGCGTGAAGCAATTCGAGAGATGACCTTGGCTGAGAATGATGGTCATCCATATCCTCAAAGAGAATGCGAATACTGCGGTACTCCGTTTTGGCCGGAGAAGCATCACCAGCGTTTCTGCTGTAAGTCATGTACCAGCAAGTGGTGTGGTATAAAAAAAGTTGACATCTTATTCTCAAGGATTTCATGATAGAATCAAGAGAATAAGGAGGTACTCAAAATGGCACGTAAATATGACCATGAATACAAAGTACAGGCAGTTAAGTTAGCAAAAGAAATAGGTGGTGCTAAAGCTGCTAAAGAATTAGGTATCCCGGAGGGAACTATCCATACATGGCTGAAAGCAGTTAGAGCAGGCACATTGGATATTGGCGATGGTGCACATACTCCAGAAAGTGCGATGAGTCTTGCTGAGGAGCTTGCGATGCTCCGCAAACGCGTTAAGGATCAAGATAAAGAAATCCGGCGTCTGAAAGAGGAAAATGAATTTCTCGAGGAAGCAAGTGCTTTTTTCGCAGCCAGCCGTCGGAAGTCAGCAAGAACCAAAGAATGAAGTTCATTGCCATAAAAACGGAAGACGGCGTGATTAAGGGGAAACTCTCATTCTACTGCCGGATGCTCGGTGTCAGCCGCCAGGGTTTTTACAAATATCTTGCTATTAAAGATCGTCCCTGGAAATATCAGGATCTCGCTGATGCTATGAGAGCGATTAATTCTGAGGATGAATGCAATGATACCTATGGGCGTATTCGCATGTATCAGGCACTTCTCCTTAAGAATCTGGAAGGACTCAAAATCCCCAGTGAGCGAACTGTCTACAGGGTTATGGATGAAATAGGCCTTAGCCATCGGCCAAAGCGTAAGCCAAATGGTATTACCAGAGCTGATCGGGAAGCGCGTAAATCGGATGATCTTCTGAAGCGAGATTTCAAATCCAATAAGCCACTTGAAAAATGTGTAACTGACATCACAGAGATCAAGGCTAAAGATGGAAAACTGTATGTTTCAGCTATCTTTGACTGCTTTGATTCCAGTGTCCTTGGTCTGGCGATGGAAACCAACATGAAAGCAACTTTGTGTGAGCATACCCTGGATAATGCCTATCTTGCATATCCTAATCTGCGAGGCGCCATTTTACACTCTGACAGAGGAACACAATATACCAGTGAAACCTATCGTAAGGCTCTGGCAAAATACGGTATTATTCAAAGCATGAACAGTGCTGGTGGCAGGTGCCATGATAATGCCCGATGTGAAAGCATGTGGGCCAGAATGAAAAGCGAGCTTCTCTATGACCGCTACAATACGGAAACTATGACCACAGAGGAACTGAAGGTTCTCATTTGGAGATATCTGCTCTGCTAATGGTGGGCTTCCTCCGATCATCAAGCGCCAGAGATACTATCAATCTTTGGACCTGGCTGCATAGTCAGTGATATCTTTGAGATAAATGTGTCAACCAATATTGACAATATCATAGCTGTCAATGGTATTCGGCGCATTGAACAGCACCGCTTTAAGGTACTGTTTGATGTTGCGGATTTTGGTGGTATTCTCTTTCATGCAGTCAAAGACA
>SFGN01000182.1 GCA_004556565.1 Lachnospiraceae bacterium
TTTAGGTTCTAATATTACACCATTTATATAAGTGCCTGTATTTTTTCTAAATAACTCAATTTTACCCTGAAAAGCCGTTGTATTCCATGAGGGAACAGCGCTCTGATTAGGCTGAAAATAGTTGCCTGTAAAAGTCTGCCCTTCCTCAAAACTGCCGTTAAGCAACTTTCTACTGTCAGAAGTACCTTCGTCTGTGACTGCATATGCGATTCCCGCACAGGCTACCGCTATAATGCAGAGCATTGCCATAACCGCGCGCAGGCTTTTAGCCGCTCTTGTATACTGCATACGCTACCGCTCCTTTCTGATCCTCCATTTTGAGCGATAGATAATCCCTCATTAAATGGATTGTCCGCTCGCCAACCGGAAGCCGATATTTTAACATTTTTCATAAAAAGACTGCAAAATTCACACATTTCCGTCTGCAAACTTGCAGCCGGTCTGTCATGCGAAAAATCGTTTAGATATCATGGCTTTGCGTTTCAGCCTTACTCATTTTTTTATCGACAAGCAACTTCCAAAGCTTGTTGTAACTGACCGTTAAAGACATTTTTCAGCACCTCGCAAGTAGTATTTACTTTGTTGTACTACATGCACATCGCAAATGCAAGAGATTTTATTAACATTTTTTATTTTTTCGCAAAATATTACAATTTTCTGTCATACCATAAACAAAACACAAACAGCCCTGATGAGTTTCAGATTTTTGTCTGTCTCTTCGGGGCTGTTTCATTTTATGCGGTTACAAAGATACAACCATATATCTCGGTATGTGCTTTCTACCGGTATTGTGCATAATCCATTCTCCTGCGGTGGCGAAGAAGAAATCGTCCTTTCTGTCGGCATAGATATATCGAACAACATCGTAATCGTCTTCGCCGAAGGTATAGTGGATTTTGCCCCAGTCATTGTTATGATTGGCACAATATTCGTATGTGACCGAGTTATTGTCGGTGGATTTTAGCCGCAGTTCTACAATATGGATGTACTCATCTATAGCCAGTTCAATCAGCATTTTCTCGTATGCGCCGTTTACAATTTGAAAAGCGGTCTCGGGTGAAGACAACATATGCTCGGCGGCAAGGTCTATGTAGGCTTTGCCCTTGCGGAACAGCTTGACCGAATTGCCGTTTTCGTCTTTACTATGCTCATAAATACCGTAACATTCCGGGCAAAAACCAAGATGATCGGCTACCATACTGCGCTCACGGTAATCAAGGCTTTCGTAGGCAGAAAACAGTGTTTCTGCTTGCCACTGTTTGAAGTATAGCTTTTCGGGGTTTGATGTAGTGTCAACCGTCACATCCTCCGCCGTGCTTTCACCGTCCTCGTCAGCGTATTTGCGGTAAAAATCGGTGTAGTTCGTGCTGTCAATTCCGGCACGGATAATCTCTTTGGCGTCCTTAACGCTTTTTCCGATTTCGGCGGCGATTATGGTTATTGTTTCATCATCAAACTTATACTCATATTTTGCATACAGCGCCATTGCCTTTCTGAGCGTTCGGTATTCGTCCACGCTTTGAACGGAATAACCTGTCCGCATGGTACTGATGTACTTGTCAATCTCGTTTTTTACATAATGCTCTTTGAAAATGACGAACGGAACGCCTGTAGAAATATCGTATTTCTGCAGCGCCTTGTAGATACCGAAAATATACGCTTGCTTCAAATCGGCAAAATGCCCTTGCATTGCGGTTTCTTGCACCGTTTCCATAATAATTGTGTTCAGCCTTGGCTCATAATAGTGGAAGAACCAACCGAGGTATTTTTCGTCCTTTTCAGCAAAGTAAAGAGCAATATACTCCTGAAAATCCTCCATCTTCGGTGGTGCCGGCTTCATACGGTATAAATACAAATCTTCTGTCCACTTTTCGTTTTTCACCGGCACAATTTCAAATTCCTGTCCACTTCGGCGTATAACGCCTCTCGGCCCATATCTTTTTTGTATTGTGTTTTTGCGTATTTATCGTCATTTAATGCACGTTGCTTGCGCTCTTTCGCAATTCGTTTTGCGATTTCGGCGTATTCTTTTGTAATCGTTCCTCTGCCGCACTCGGTGCGAATAGCGGCACAGCGGCGATTATACAGTGAAACTATCGGATCATTTTCTGCTTTTTCTTTTCTGTTCAGCACGGCGGCATATTTTCGGCAAGTAATCTTCTTGCCCCGATACAGCTCAGGTGCAATGCCGTAAGAACAGTATTTCTGCCGCCGTGCGCTTTGCATAAGAAAGTACTTTCCGCAAATTTCACACTTGCGGGGATAGTGTCCGTAGTGCAACCCCTCAAAAAAATCTGTCAGGATAAAGCTGTAATAGCTGTCGAAATTAAGCCTCTTTGCCACGGTTCCGGTTACGCTTTTTGCATTCTTCTTTACCGATATGTATCTGCCGCTTTGCGTAAAGTGATGGTCTCCGAAAATCTCCAGTGCTAACGGTAATAAATGCGCCTCGTCCAAGCGTTCCGCCTCGTTAATGCGGTTGCAGAATTTTAATAGGTTCCCGTGTGCAAGTATCAAATCATCGGCAAGAGTATTGAAGAATAACAATATCGATTTTATCTCTGCAATGTTGTTTTCAATCACAGAAAAATCCGTTGCGGTTTTCATTCGGTCTGCCGTGCCTGCGGCGATTTCATTCTGTGACAATAAACTGAGCTTTGCTTTGTCGGCAAAGTATCCGCATATCTTCTGCCCGTTTTCTTCCGTGAAAAGCGTTGTTACCGAATTGCGGATTTCTTCAATATTCATCCCGTCAAACGGTCGCAGTTTTGGTAATGCTTTTAAGGCTTCAAGAATATTGGCTCCCGTTTTTACAAATTCCGTGATGTTCAAGTATCCGTTACTTAATTGTGTAAGAATATGATAATTCAAATCATCCCGAAACACGGCGATTCGAGCAGTGGTATCGTTAATATAAAACTGATTAAGCAGATGTGTTGCAAACACTCCGGCGGGATAGCTTTTGCCTCCGAATATTACTCTCCCATCACGGTAATCGGCAGTAAAAAACGCAGAAATCATTTTTTGCTCCTTTGCTTCTATTCTATCATAAGCACTGTACCAAAAACTGTACTTGACGCTGTATAGAATCAAAAAGTTCTGTTCGCACAAGTATTATATATTCTATTATACCGTAAACATCGCTGATTTTCAAGGCTTACCACCTGTTGCGTTTTTGAAGTTTTGGTTGTTGCTCTGTTTCGTAAAAAATCTCTGTTTTCCGTTATTATATATAGAAGGCAGGAAATGAGCCGTCGAGGTTGCACTCGGCGGCTTTTTTTCTGCCAGAAAAACGGAAAGGAGGATTTATGTTATGGGACTCAAAATCACTCCAAGGCAACGGACAAGAATCATATTCATTTACAAATTTCGCAGCAGATTTTATTAGGCAAATTTGCTGAGCCAAAACGCCGATATTTGGCTCAAAACTGTTATTTTGATGCAAAAGTAGAGCCACTTTGGCTCAATAACGAGATATACCCCAATAGGAAAAGAAGCGGTTTTCACCAGCGAAAGACGGGAGAAGGAAGCCGCTGTTCTTATGCCCTGAGGGGTATGTCTCATTGTATAACAAGCAGGGACTTTGTGTGCCACAGAAGTCCCAATCACAGCCGAAATCGGCTGCCTCTTTGGGGGCGCAGCCCCCAATCCCCCGAAAGGAGAGATGTGTATGGGGAAAGATATTCGTATTGCAGTCCGGGTGACGGCAAAGGAGAAAGAGAGAATCCAGTCCAAAGCCCGAAAATGCGGGCTGAGTACGACTGAATATGTGAAGCAAAGAGCGTTGGGGTACGAGCCGAGAACGGTTCCGCCTGACGCCCTTTTTACTTGTCTTGAAAAGCTTGGCGAGCTTGCGGACAAGGCGAGTTCACCGGAGCTGGACAAGGAAATTTACACGGTGCTGAAGCAGATCACAGCAGAATTCCTGCTTCCCGGAAAGGGGTGATGCGCTATGGCTGTTACAGGCTTTTGGCCTGTGTTCAAAAATCTGAAGGCCACGCTGGACTACGCTGACAATCCCTACAAGACCACCGCACCGGAATATATGGACGAGGATTTGTATGCTGCCCTGCGTTACGCAGAGAACGATGATAAAACCGACCGCAAGATGTTTGTCGGCGGTATCAACTGCTCGGCGCAGAACGCCTACGCCGAGATGATCGCCGTACAGCGGCGATTCGGTCTGCGTGGCAAGGTGGTGGGCTACCACGGCATTCAGAGCTTTCGTGAGGGCGAGGTCACGCCGGAGCAGGCGTTTGCCATTGGCAAGGAGACAGCACGGCGGATGTGGGGCGACCGGTATCAGGTGCTCGTTACCGTCCACCTGAACACCGACAATGTGCATTGCCATTTTGTTGTGAATCCCGTGTCCTTCAAGGACGGTGCAAAATTTCAGAACAAAATCGGCGCTCACAAGGAGCTTCGCCGTGTGTCGGATGAGATATGCCGGGAGCACGGCTTATCTGTTCTTGAAAACAGCAATTTTTACGGTGGTAATAAAAAGGAATATTGGCGGCACAAAGTAGGAAAGAAAACACACCGGGACTATCTCCGTGAGGATGTGGAATATTGCCTGACTTTTGCAACCTCTCCGAGAGAATTTGAAAGCCGGTTATATGCGCTTGGATATACGCTTGACCCTGTGCGCTTTTCGGTCAAGGCACAGCACTGGGAGCGTGCCGTGCGGCTGAGCGGCATCGGCTTTTCCAAAGATCGTGTCAACGCACAGCTACGGCAGAACGCCGAAAATCGGTATCGGCTATTCACCTTGGAATACCGACCGCCGTACAAGCCGAAGAAATTCCCGCTGGAGGACGAACTGCGAAAGCTGGATTTCTCTATTGAACACAGCTATGACACCGCCGTCGTTTTGGTGGATACGGTGTTTTATCTTGTCATAACGGCGATCCAAATCGTAGCCGAGCTTGCCGATGTAATGCTGCTGTCGCCGGATCTGCGGGCGGCGGAAAAGGATTTGAAGGAGCTGGTTGCCGACTATCACTTCTTACAGGAGCACGGTATCCATACGACAGCCGACCTGCAAGCAAATATTGAGCAATCCAAATCAGAACTGTCCGCCTTGGAGCGTGAGCGCAGCGACATCAGCAATAGCATCCGTCGCCCCAAGTCGCCGGAGGAACAGGCGCAAAACAAGGAACGCCGCAAGGCTATCGGCAAACAAATGAAGCCTGTTCGTGAAAGGCTTCGCCGTGCGGAGAAAATTCTCAAAAAGTCTCCGCATTTATATGAATTATTAAAACAAGAGCACGAGCTTGAGAGAAAAGCCCGTGCGAGATATTTAGATAGGAGTAGATGAAAATGAAAAATACTATGAAAAAACCGGTAAATATTCCGGTTTCAAGACTTCGCCCGTTTGAGGGGCATCCGTTCA
>SFGN01000183.1 GCA_004556565.1 Lachnospiraceae bacterium
CTCCATTATACCAAACGGATTGTATTTATGCCTTTTTTATTGGCTGAAATATTGAATTTTCAAGGTTCAACACACCTTAACGGTGTGGGAAGTCTTAGTTAATCATAATAACTTCTCGGAATCTCAATGAATGAGATTCCAACCGAAAATTGACAACTGAATATCGTGCAGTAAAAGAAATTTACGAGAAATGGACATAAACATTGGACATAGCAGGTACTATGCCTTGAAAAATTTTATGGAGTCGTTTAAGATAACATTATTAAGAGACCAATCTTAATAATGAATCTTGAAATGCCTCGACTGACGGCATTTCCCAGGCATCAAGATGTTGTAGCATCATGATGCCGTAGAGGCGGCAGTACCACATCTTCGTTGAGCGGTGCCTGCCGTCTTCTAATTTATAGTCTTCTTTCTCACGTTTGTTAGAACGTTCCACGGAAGTTCTTCCGTCATATTCCTTTTCCCAGGCTTTACTGTCTCTTGGCGGTATGTTAAATAACCTTGGATTGTCATCAGTAAAGGTATGAACGGTTCTGCCGTATTTTGCCGGTGAACAGGGATGCTCACAGAAGCAGCCACGTTTTCGGTCTGCTTTTGGACACCGGTATTTCGCCCGGTGTTTGGCAGCCTCATATCCATCTTTATGCATACGTAAGCCCAGCTTGCAGATAGGAATCCCATCCTTATCAATGGTGAAATCACCCTTATAGGTAAGATGTCCGGCATGTCCGGGATTGAGGTCAATAAAGGGTGTAATATTTTCCCGTCTGCAGTATTCATAGACAGGGTAAGCGTCATGGGCCGAGTCAAGAAGGAGTTTCTCAATACGGAATTCCGGGAGATATGCTTTCATGGTGAAAAAGGAATGGAGAAAAGAAAGCATGTCATGCCGGGAAGCCCTTTCTAAAAGCGGAAATACAGGAAGATCACTGTAGGAATCGGAAGCCACATACATATAGAGGTGGTAACCGAAAAAATAACATTCCCGATGAGAGTCCCATCCCCAGTTGCAGTCCGGCTGGGAGTAATGGCGTTTGCAGTTGCAGGAAAGGCAGCCATTTTCCTTACATTTACAGATCCGTTTTTTTCTCTGTTGTGCAGCAGTCCGTACAGGAGTGCCGTCACCGGCAAGGGCCAGATGTTGTGGATCAATCAAGCTTTTACGGATGGAAAGATCCAGGAACTGCTGTTTATAGAGACGAAAGACAAGAAAAAAAGGATTTACAGGTTTTACCTGCCAGCGCTCCAACAGGGGCAGGAGCTTA
The DNA here is from genome assembly GCA_004556565.1 of Lachnospiraceae bacterium. Lineage (GTDB taxonomy): Bacteria > Bacillota > Clostridia > Lachnospirales > Lachnospiraceae > Schaedlerella. The sequence goes on from SFGN01000183.1 coordinate 1,269, forward strand.
GAAGCTATGCTGGAGGTATTGCAAGGAGTTTTATCTCCTTTCTTTTTCCCTTTAGGCGGTTTCATTTTAGGGAAGCGGTCTTTTGGGGAAAGGTTGTTGGAGTCATCCTGCCAGATCCGGGAGAAAAAATCATAAAACGTGCCGACACCAGGAGTATTTCCAAAAGGGAAACCACTAAGGATAGCATAAAGAGGAGTTTCCCGGAGCATACGGCACCATACTGTAATGGAAGTTACTTTCAGTTTCAAAGCAAGCAGGTAGGAACGCAGCATACAGGATGGGAGCCGTGGTTCCAGTCCGAAAACAGAGTAGCATTCCTGCATTAGAGAATCCGTCTGGGAAAGATCAAGATACCAGAACTGCACGATATAATTCCAGGTGCTTTTGGAAAGCACAAAGGGGTCAGGATAGAACTTAAGGAAATCGGATACAAAAGTATCCTGATAGGCGGCATGTCCGCCAGGATTACAAGGTGACAAAGAAATCGCCTCCAGTCGATTGAAATAAAATATAATCAATCGGCTTCGCCGCAAATTTTTGGCGATTTGTCAAGCTTTTTTTGAAAAAAAGTGGGTGATTTTTTGAGATAGGGGTCGGAAAACCTTATAAAATCAGGGCTGAAGATTCCGAGAAGTTATCATATTGAAAAGGAGGACATAAAAGTATGAAAGTCAAACGAAGAAATGAGTAGTTGTTGAAAATAATGGAAGGGTTATTGGTATTATGCTTTCTATTATTTTATTTCGCTTCAACTACGGTATTAGCAGCAGAAGAAAAGAACGGGGATTATACAGCAGAAGATCTCAACGAAACGGAGATGATACACGAGAGTGGAGAAGAATTAAGGGTAGAATCAGAAGAAGTGGTGGATGAAGAGCCAACAGAGGAAGATGTTGTGACTATACAATCATATACGGCAGAAATTACCGGTTTGACATGGGTGATGCGAGACACATATATTGATGTTGGTGCAGCTTATACTACAAATGACCCGAATGTTCAGTTTCGTTGGTTAGAGTATAATCTAGATACCGAACAGTGGCGTACTATCGCGGGGTGGAATGGCGGAAATTGGGCGAGCTGGAAATCAAGTGTTGGAGATTACTGGCTGCATTGTGAGATGAGAACATCTGATGGGCAAGTGGTTACGAAGACAATGAGTTTTCATTATACAGCAGGGAATTTGAAAATCACGGGAACATATGCAGGTTTTACAGAAGCGTATGATACAACTGTTTTGTTAGGAATGACAGGTTCATTGACAAGCGGTGTTAAGTATTCTTTCAAGATTTATAATGTCGATACAGGTGTATGGACATCCATTTCAGATAAAAAAGTTAATAATTGGGTAACTTGGGGGGCAAAGACAGGTACATACTGGACACACTTTGAACTTTATACAGATGATGGAAGACTTGCAGATACTAAAACTTATGCGTTTGGTTCAACAGAGCCGGTGAGAAGGGCATTAATAATGGGAGAAACATCTACAAATCAAGTACCAATTGGAGATGTTGACAATATGAATTTGTTAAATATCAATTCTACTTATTATGGTAAACCATTTTATTCAAGCGTCAAGTTTGCAAATAAAACGAAAGCACAGATTATCAGTAAAATACAGACTACGTTTGCGGATACCGTAGATAGTGATGTCAGTTATCTTTATTTTACTTGTCATGGCGGAGATGGTGGAAAGTTATACTTAGAGCCAAATCAATTAACATTTACTCCTTTGGAACTTAGAAATATTATAGACACATACATTAAAGGCAAAGTGGTTATTGTTATTGATAGTTGCCATTCAGGGGGAAGTATTAATAAAGACAGTACGGATGATTTGGAGGAATTTGCAAGTTCTTTTATTCAAGTCTTTGAAGATGAAAGTAAATCAGGAGAGCTGCAGTCTGATAGATTTGCAGTGTTGTGCTCCTCACGTAACGATGAACCTTCGTATGGAGGTAGTACTGTCAGTGTTGCTACGAAATATTGGTTAGAAGGTGCTGGATGGAGTGTAACAAGTGGTAGTATTTGTTCGTTGTTTGCTGACAGTAATGGTGATAATAAGGTATCGTTAGATGAACTTTATCAGTATTCTTATGACAAAGTAGTAAAATATATGGATAATCAACAGCATATCGTATGCAGTCCAGAGGGAAGCGAAATAGTTTTATTTGGAAGATATTAGAAAAGGTAGTGTAAAGTAGCCTATGAAAAATTGGAGCTGAAAAAATGGCTCCATTAGAACCTTGAAAATTGCAGACATGTTAGTTTTCGGCGGTGTCC
>SFGN01000005.1 GCA_004556565.1 Lachnospiraceae bacterium
GACAACACCAAAATCTTAAAGTCGACAGCAAAATTCTACATATCTAATTTTTATCAGAAAGATTCACAATCCAAAGACACAAGATTTTTTACGCCCTCATACCTGGTCTTATGACTTTGTATCGCTTCTTTCTTTATATTGATAGAATTTGATCTGACTGATCAAATTATTCCTTCTGACGTTCTTCTTTCTGTATAGATTTTCTCATCTGAAGTATATTCATGAGTTTCTGCTGTCTCTGCATTCATATCCGTCCCTTCCTGAATTATTACCGCACCGGACAGTTCTCTTTCACGATCAAGCTTTTTATTGTAAAAATATACACCGACATTTATAGACACAACAATAAGATTAAACAGATATACGACTAACACATAATTGATCCGGTGGCTGATAAGTTTTGCAGTAATACCTGCAATGTATCCTCCGATGATGAGCAGAATAAACTGAAGGCTCATTGATTTGGCTGTTTTCGATTTAATATTTTTAATCACCGAAATCGGCCAGGATGCACCAAAACATATCAACATAGTTGCTTCTAAAACTTCTGACATTTTTATGTTCCTCCTCTTTTATGCATCTTTTTATTACAGAAAGAGTGTATCATTGACAAATCAATAAATCCAATATATTATATATGAAAAAATGATAATGTTAATGTTATGAATAGGGGCGATTATATGGAGATGACACAGATCCGTTATTTTCTGGAAGTGGCAGAATCGCAGCATATGACTGCCAGTGCTGAAAAACTGCATATTGCACAGCCTGCATTGTCACAATCCATCCGACGTCTTGAAAAAAATATCGGTGTACCGCTATTTGAGTCAAAAGGAAGAAATATTGTGCTTACGGAATATGGTAAATACTTGCAGAGCCAGCTTATTCCAATCATGGATCAGTTGGATAAGCTTCCTGAAATTCTCCGGGCAATGGCAAAGCTTAACGGGGAGACTATACATTTGAATGTACTCGCAGCGTCTACGCTTGTGACAAATGCTATTATTGAATATAAGACAAAACATAAAGGACTGAATTTTCAGCTTCTCCAGAATATGCAAAGTGAGGTGTTTGATATTGAAATTACGACAAAGATGTTTTATCAGAGCAATCCCGGGAGAATAAAAAATCAGTTTGTGTGTGAAGAGAAGATTTACCTGGCGGTTCCGGACAACGAAAAATACCACAACAGAAAATCTATTAGTTTGAAGGAAGTTGAAAACGAAGGATTTATCAGCCTGATGGGCTCAAGACAGTTTAGATATATTTGTGATAAATTCTGTCATCATGCAGGCATTCTCCCCCATATTATATTTGAAAGCGACAACCCCGCAGCCGTAAAAAACATGATTGCAGCTAATCTTGGAATCGGTTTCTGGCCGGAATTTACATGGGGAAAGTTAGAGAATGATAAGGTACTTCTTCTGGAGATTGATGACCCGGAATGCAGCAGGGACATATTGATTACTTATAATAAGAATAAAACGGATGACAGTAATGTAAGAGATTTTTTTGAGTTCCTGAAAGGTTTTTGTGAAAAGCAGAGAACAGCCTGTCAGGCAGGAGATTAATCTCATGCCTGACAGGCTGGTTTTGTACGCTCAGAGAAAACACTAATCTACGGATCAGATATAGTTTGCTTTTTCAAAATAATGCATCAGGATATCGGCACAATTTTCAATTCCAAGCTCCGATGTATCCAGAATCATATGATAGTCGTTTACATCTCCCCATGTTTTTCCTGTGTGCTCATAATAATATGCGGCACGTTCGGCATCGGTTTTCTCGACTTTAGAAACGGCTTCTTCATAAGACAGGTTTTCCAGTTCCATAATCCGGCGAATTCTGTCTTCTTTTTTGGCGCAGACGTAAATGTTCAATACGTTCATCCTGTCTTTTAAAATATCAGAAGCACATCGGCCGAGGATAATGCATGGATGCTCTGCAAGCTTCCGGATTGCTTCGGCTTCTGTTTCGTATTCATGTTCTCCGAGCTTTTGCTCGATGTATGCTTTATCATATACAGGGATCTCAAGCCTTTCAGAAAGTTCCTTTGCAATGACACTGGCACCTGTTCCAAAACGGCGGCTCATCGTAATAACTAATTTCATAATGATTCCTCCTTTGTATATTGTCGGTTTTACGTATACGATTAATATTATAGCACCAAAAAATCAAAACGGAAAGTATGAATATTGTGAAATAATAAATGTATACAAGTATACGTTGCAAAATGAAATTATTATATTATACCATTGCAAGTAGCTGTTGAAAGATGATATAATCAAACCTAAAGTATGACCATTTATATCAGAAGCGATATTTCTCCCTTCTCTGATGGAGACAGGGAACTGATCAGTATTATTAACGGACAACGAGAATGCCTGGCATTCTTGAATTTTATTTAAGTAGGTGACGAATTTGAAGAATAAGATTAAACGTCTTGCAAAAGGAGATTTTCATATCCCTCAGCCGGATATAATTTTTCCGGAGACCCGCATTATCATGAGGGTCGGCGAGGGAGAGATGTATAAGGGAAGTTTTTCTCTGCAGAACCAGGGAGAGGGAACGATCCGAGGTCTTGTCTACCCGTCTTCCTACCGCGTACACTGTGAGGAGCAGGGGTTTGACGGTAATCCTGTCAACATTTATTTTACATATGATGGTTCAGGTCTTGTTCCCGGGCATGTAGAACATGGGTGCTTTACAATCGTCTGCAATGGCGGGGAATACGAGATTGCATTTACTGCAATTATTGAAAAGCCTTTTGTCATGACGCGGTATGGCAAGATTCAGAGTCTGGAGGATTTTAAAAAGCTTGCATTCCGTGATTCGGGCGAAGCGGAAAAGCTGTTCCGTTCACGGGATTTTTATGAGATCCTGAAATATGAAGATAAGAGGATACAGGCTCTTTATGATAATATGAGAAAATGGGAGCTGGACCAGCAGGCATTGGAGGAATTCCTGGTGGGCTGCAAACAAAAGGAAAAGATTTTCCTTACGCTTGAGGAAGAGAGCAGGGCATTCACTTCTTTGATCGAATCAAGAAAAGAAATTTTTACGATCAGGAAGAATACCTGGGGATTCCTTCCGATCGAAGTGCGTACAGAGGGAGATTTTGTGACTGTTGAGCACACAAGAATCACGACGGAGGAATTTATAGGCAATTCATATCGTTTGGAATATATCATTAATATAGACAATCTGCATCGGGGCAGTAATTTTGGTGCGATTATCCTTGACACGCCTTATGAAAGCCTTACATATGAGATTATCGTGGAAAAGGATGTCAGGCGAAATGATGAATACCGTGCGGCAGATCTGGAGTTTGCGGGGATTATCAAAGGCTATCTTCAGTATGAAGCGGGGAAGCTGGAAAAAAGTGCATGGGTGGAAGATGCGCTGCGCAGGATCACACGTCTTAGGAAAATAGATGAAAAAAGTGAGCTGTATCTGTTGGTACATGCACATATCTGCCTTCTCGGTCAGAAGATGGAAGATGCGAAATGGCTGCTGGAGTCTTACAATTATAATCGGTTTTCAATCGGAAAGAATGTGGAGATGAGTTCTTATTATCTATATCTGACCACACTTCTCAGCAATGATTCCATTGGTCAGAGGAGGGTGGCAGAGGAACTGTCACGTTCTTATCTAAAGCATCCGGAAAGCTGGAAGATTCTTTGTATGCTGATCAATGTGGATTCGGAATATAAGATTTTAAGCGAGCGGCTCAGGGTGCTGGAAAAACATTTTTATGAAGAACACACGCACAGCTTGCTGTTTTATATGGAGGCTTTCCGTTGTTTCCGTGAGAAAAGCTCAGCTTTGAAAAAACTGGGTACATTTGAAGTTTATGTGCTGTATTTTGCCGCAAAATACAAATTAATGACTAAGGAACTGGCATTGTATACGGCGAATCTTGCCAGCCAGTTAAAGTTTTATAACCGCCGCCTGTATGAGACACTCGTGCTGTCCTACAAGATGTATCCGGAATCCATGATACTGACTTCGATCTGCACGCTTTTGATCAAGGGCAACTGTGTCGGATATCAGTATTTTACATGGTATGAAAAAGCGGTAGCTTCGGAGCTGAAGATCGCACAGCTTTACGAATATTATATGGGTTCTGTAGATGAAAATAAATTCCGAAAGGCTCTTCCGCGGTCTGTATACTTGTATTTTATGCATGGAAATTCACTCGATTACCGGAAAAAGGCTTTTCTCTATGCGAATCTGATCAATAATGTCGACGAGACGAGTGAAATTTATGCCCATTATCGGGATGAAATGGAGGCGTTTGCCTGGAATCAGCTTGACAGGAGGCATATTAATGAACATCTTCGGATTATTTATAAACGTTTTGTTCTTGAGCAGTCTTTGAATACGGAGCGGGTGAAAGCCTTGTATGATGTTTGCCACGCTTACGAGATCACAACCCGTGTCCCGAGGATGAAATTTATTTATGTAATCTCAGAAGACGGAACAATTACGCAGAGAGTTCCTTACGGGGAAGGAGGAGCACAGGTATTCCTGTATTCCAAGACGGACCGTCTGGTATGGGAAGGTAAAGACGGAAGGCATTATACCGATTCCATTCCTTATGAAAGCCGACGCCTGTTCTATGAACTCCGTTATATGGACATCTGCAAAAAATATCTGAGCAGCCTCCGGATGAACCGGAAAGAAGAAGATCTGACGGAGCTCAGTATGGACATTGTAAGGGAGAAAGGACTTGAATATTTTGAGGACAGTGAAATGCTTGCCCTGTCAAGCAAGACTATCCGTGAGACAAATTATGAATGTAACGATTTTCTTACATATGTCTGCTTTGGTTTGTTTACGAGAGGCCAGTATGACAAGATTACACTGACTTATCTTGCACGTTATTACTGCGGCGCCACTACGGAGATGAAGAAATTGTGGAGGGAAGCGAAAGAATATGAGGTGCATACACATAAGCTGGCTGAGAGGATCCTGACTCAGATGCTGTATGCGGAGTCCGTATTTGCAGATGCGCAGATATTTGAAGATTATTATTCCGAGGGGGCTTATTTTCGTCTTCAGCAGGCATATCTGGCTTATATGTCCAGGGAATATGTGGCGGAAAACCGGAAAATCAGCCGCAGTGTGATTGATATTATCTGTCATGAATATGAAAAGGGCGAGGAAACTATCGATATCTGTAAGATTGCAGTATTGAAATATTATGCGGACAGGGAATACAAGCCAAACCTGAAGAAAACATTGAAAAAGTTTCTGCAGGATCTCTGCGGCAGGCAGATTTATTTTCCTTTTTTCCTTTCCTATGAAAAAGACTGGCTGATTGAACTGCAGCTTTGGGATAAGACATTGATCGAATACAAAGGGCAGAAGGGCAGCCGCGTCATGCTGTATTACCAGCTTCAGAAAGGAAATTCTGACAACGTGAATTATTCGATGGAAGTATTGAGCCCGATGTATGAAAATATTTATGTAAAAAAGTTTGTCCTTTTTGCCAATGAAAAACTGAAATATTATTTTAAAGAAACGATTGACGGCAATTCTTACAGAAGCGATAAGCAGACCTGTACGAAAGAAGTCCGGGGCGGAGATGTCGGACGGTATGGGCGTCTGAATGATATTCTGCTGGCGGACGGTGAGGACAAGGAAAAGAAGATGAAGAAATATGCATTGGAAGATGCGTATTCCGCGCATATGTTTGAACAATATTAAGGAGGCCGGATGTTATGGGACAAGGCAGTATTATTGGTTATGAGATAAATGAAAAAACATGTCAGATCAGTTTCTGCAATGACCAGCAGATTGAGCCGGATACAATGGAAGTCGATGCGGATAACTATCAGATTCCGCTGATCATCGGAAAATTACGCGATACCTGGGCTTATGGAAAGGAGGCAAGACGTCTTTCCACGATAAAAGAAGGTTTTACTGTTACCAGGCTTCTGGAGAGAAGCCTGGCAGGTGAGAAAATTGAGTTCGGGGAAGAGACTTATGAAGCAGTGTGGCTTTTATCCAAATTTGTGCAGATGTCACTGCAGTCCTTTCCGGTTATTGACGGAATTGTGTTCAGCGTGCCGGAACTGACCGAGGAACTGGCACAGCTTCTCCGGGGGATTGCAGTCCGCATGGGGATTGATAAACAGAAGATTTTCATTCAGGATTATAAAGAAAGTTTCTGTAATTATTTGTTTTACCAGCCAAAAGAATTGTGGCAGTATGATTCGGCGCTGTTTTGCTGTGACAGAAATGAAATCAAAGCGTATATGCTCAGGAGACTGAAGCCGGGGCTGGGAGGCGGAAAGACAACATTTGTGACCGTGGACGAAGTGGCCAGTGCACATATGAAAGAGCTGGCGGCGGTGTATCCGGTATTGAATGAAGATAAAGCAAAGGAAGCGGATGCAAGATTCTGCAAATTTATAGAAGGTGTATTTGACAAAAGAATCGTATCATCTGTGTTTCTGACCGGGGAAGGGTTTGAAAATAACTGGTATCCGAAATCTTTGCGTGTCCTGTGTAATGGAAGAAGGGCGTTTATCGGGAACAATCTGTACAGTAAAGGTGCATGCTATACGGCATACCGGCGGACGTTTATGCACATTGAAGATCCGGTTTACCTGTCAGAAAGCAAACTGACAGACCAGATTACCGTCAATATGAGGGTAAACGGGCAGGAAATGTGGTATCCGATCGTATCATGGGGCTCAAGGTGGTATGAGTCTAATAATCAGTGGGAAGTACTGCTGGAGAATGTGGAAGACATTGAACTTCATGTGGAATCTCTCATTCAGGGAACGCTCAGGACGGAAGTGATTCCTATGGACAGATTCCCAAAACGGTCGGAGTATTCGATGCGGATCCAGATTGAAACCCTGTTCCTGGATGAGAAAACATGCAAGATAACCGTCCGGGATATGGGATTCGGAGAATTCTTCCTCCCGACAGATTTCCATGAGGAGAAGATTATACATTTAGGAGGTAATGATGGGAAGTTTAGTTCTTTGTCATGATAAACATGCGGTCCATCCGTATGAAATCACGAGGATTCACTGCAAAGTTTTTACACTTGAAGAGCTGTGCTATTACCTGTGCAATAATCTGTATCTGATTGATTATACAATTATGAATGAACAGCTCTGTGCATGGCTGGATGAAGAGCTTGAGCTTACAAGGCTCGCCGGCATGTTAAGAGATGTGATCCGTATGCGCGGCTCGATTGAAAAGTTTGTGCTGACGATTCTGAAAAGCTCCAGGATCTACCGTGAGCCGGAGATGATCCGTATACAGAACGTCCTGGAGAGGCTGAAGAACCAGAAGGATATCGAACGTCAGAAATACAAGGGCGATAATCTGTTGGAGAGCGGTGAGATTGAAGAGGCGATCGTTGTATATCAGGCGATTCTTAATGAAGAAAAAGATGAGAGTGTGGATGCGAAATTTTACGGAAGGATCTATGCCGGGCTCGGAGCAGCTTACGGAAAGCTGTTTTTGTATCAGGAATCTGCAAAAATGTATGACAGGGCTTATCAGATATGCGAAGATAAAAAACTACTGAAGCCGTATCTGTATGCCTCTTACAAATATATGTCACTGGAAGAGTATCATATTCTTCTGACAAAGTATCCGGATTATGTGGAGATTAATGCCCTGATGCGTCAGGAAATGGAAGATATCCGGAATTCTCTGCAGACTGAGTGCAGTGATGCACAGGTAGAAAAATGGAAAAGGCAGTACCGCAGAAGTCATATTTGATTTTCCTGCTGTCTTGTATTATAATCATCCTGCGGGTCTGCGGTCAGGCTTCAGGCACATCGTGTAAAATAAGTAGATGGGGACCTTGTTTTTTAGATGATGTACCGGTTCCGGAAAAGCCGGAACATACAATTTTATATAACAATTTCATAAAGACAAGCGGAAATGCAGAGTATTTCCCGGCAAAACAATCAGGCATACTGTACTGGGATTCATAGGATAAGGAGTTCATTCATGAGAGACTTTGAAAAAATCACAACAGGTATGGGTGAAGAGTGTGGGGTTTTTGGTGCATATGATATTGACGGAGAAGATGTCGCGGCATCCATTTATTATGGATTGTTTGCACTGCAGCACAGAGGGCAGGAGAGCTGCGGCATTGCGGTGACAGACACTTATGGTCAGCGCAAGGTATCTTCCAAAAAAGGTCTGGGGTATGTAAAAGATGTATTTGACGAAGAAACATTGGAAAGCTTGAAAGGAAATCTCGGCGTTGGACATGTGCGGTATTCTACCGCGGGGGCTACCCTGGTGGAAAATGCACAGCCGCTTGTGATTAATTATGTAAAGGGAACACTGGCAATTGCACATAATGGCAATCTGGTGAATGCAATCGAACTTCGGAAAGAACTGGCGTATACTGGCGCAATTTTCCAGACGACGATTGATTCAGAAGTGATTGCATATCACATTGCGAGGGCGCGTCTGGACACAGGAAGTGCGGAAGAAGCAGTGAAACAGGCAATGATGAAAATTAAAGGTGCGTATGCCCTTGTTGTCAACAGTCCGAGGAAGATGATCGGGGCGCGTGACCCTCTGGGGCTGCGGCCGCTTTGTATCGGCAAACGCGGCAATACCTGGTTTCTTGCCTCCGAGAGCTGTGCGATTGCTGCGGTTAATGCAGAGTTTATCAGAGATGTTCTTCCGGGAGAAATCGTAACCATCACAAAAGACGGTATTTCTTCGGACATGAGCATGGCTGTCCTCCCGGAGAAGCAGGCGAGATGTATTTTTGAATATATTTATTTCGCAAGAACGGACAGTACCCTGGATAATGTAAATGTTTATCATGCAAGGATCCTGGCAGGAAAAGCTCTTGCAGAGTCTTATCCTGTGGAAGCCGATCTGGTCGTGGGTGTTCCGGATTCGGGACTGGTCGCTGCCAAAGGGTATTCTGAGCAGTCGGGAATTCCGTTTGGTATGGCATTTCATAAAAACAGCTATGTGGGAAGGACGTTTATTAAGCCAAAGCAAAGTGACAGGGAATCCAGTGTAAAAATCAAGCTGAATGTGATAGAAGAAGTGGTGAAGGGCAAGCGAATCGTCATGGTCGATGATTCCATCGTCCGCGGAACAACCTGTGCCAACATTATCAAGATGCTCAAAAAAGCAGGGGCGTCGGAAGTCCATGTCAGGATCAGTGCACCGCCGTTTTTATATCCCTGTTATTTTGGGACGGATGTGCCTTCAAACGAACAGTTGATCGCACATTCCCATACGACGGAGGAAATCCGGGAAATGATCGGGGCAGATTCCCTTGGATATATGGAAGTCGGAAAACTGAAAGATATGGTTGGAGATTTATCTTTCTGCGATGCCTGCTTTACGGGAAATTATCCGATGGAAGTACCGGGGTATGATATCAGCCACGCATTTGACTAAATGTAAACAGTTACTAAGACACCTATAGAAAAGGAGAAATGAAAATGAGTAATGATCGTTATGTAAGCCCCCTTTCTGAACGCTATGCCAGCAAAGAGATGCAGTATATTTTCTCACCGGACAAAAAGTTCCGTACATGGAGAAGGTTATGGATCGCACTTGCAGAGACTGAAAAAGAGCTGGGGATCAATATTACGGAAGAGCAGATAGAAGAGCTGAAAGCTCATGCAGATGATATTAATTACGATGTGGCAAAAGAGCGCGAAAAGGTTGTACGCCATGATGTTATGTCACATGTATATGCCTATGGAGTACAGTGCCCGAAGGCAAAAGGAATCATTCACCTTGGCGCAACCTCCTGTTATGTAGGCGACAATACGGGTATCATTGTAATGGCGGAGGCTTTAAAGCTTGTCCGTAAAAAGCTGGTGAACGTAATTGCCGAGCTTGCAGATTTTGCAGAGAAATATAAAGCACAGCCGACACTGGCATTTACTCATTTTCAGCCGGCGCAGCCGACAACTGTCGGCAAACGTGCGACACTCTGGCTTCAGGAATTTGAGATGGATCTTGAAGATCTGGAATATGTGCTGGGTTCCCTGAAGCTTCTCGGCTCCAAGGGAACGACCGGAACACAGGCAAGCTTCCTGGAATTGTTTGACGGGGATCAGGAAACCATTGATAAGATCGATCCAATGATTGCCGAAAAGATGGGATTTTCCGCATGTTATCCGGTATCGGGGCAGACATATTCGAGAAAAGTAGATACAAGAGTGCTGAATGTACTGGCAGGAATTGCTGCAAGTGCACATAAAATGTCTAACGATATCCGCCTTCTGCAGCACCTGAAAGAAGTTGAAGAGCCATTTGAAAAAACACAGATCGGATCTTCTGCAATGGCATATAAACGTAATCCGATGAGAAGTGAACGTATTGCCTCTCTGTCCCGTTATGTAATGATCGACGCGCTGAATCCTGCGATTACGTCCGCGACACAGTGGTTTGAGCGTACTTTGGATGATTCTGCGAACAAGCGTCTGAGCATTCCGGAAGGTTTCCTTGCAATTGACGGAATTTTGGATCTGTGCCTGAATGTTGTCGACGGCCTGGTCGTATACCCAAAAGTTATTGAGAAACGCCTGATGGCCGAGCTTCCGTTTATGGCAACCGAAAATATCATGATGGATGCAGTGAAAGCAGGCGGAGACAGGCAGGAGCTGCATGAACAGATCCGCAGCCTGTCCATGGAAGCGGGAAGAAATGTCAAAGAGAAGGGACTGGACAACAATCTGCTTGAGCTGATTGCCGAAAATCCGGCATTTAATTTAAGCCTGGAGGACCTTCAGAAGACTATGGATCCGTCTAAATATGTCGGACGTGCAAAGGAACAGGTGGACGCATACCTGAATACGGTTATACGCCCGCTGCTTCAGAAAAATAAGGAGTTACTCGGCGTAAAAGCTGAGATCAATGTCTGACAGTCGAAAATCAATAAGTAAATCTTGAATTGGAGAATGAAAAAATGGGAAAAGTAAGAACCAGATTTGCGCCAAGCCCGACAGGCAGGATGCATGTCGGAAACCTTCGGACGGCGCTTTATGCATACTTGATTGCAAAACATGAGGGCGGGGATTTTATTCTCCGCGTGGAGGATACAGACCAGGAGCGTTTTATGGAGGGGGCACTTGAGATTATCTACCGTACCCTTCAGAAAACCGGGTTGGTTCACGATGAAGGGCCGGATAAAGATAAAGGATACGGACCGTATGTCCAAAGTGAGCGCAATGCACAGGGACTGTATCTGAAATATGCAAAACAGCTTGTGGAGCAGGGGGATGCTTATTACTGCTTCTGTGACAAGGAGCGTCTTGAGTCTCTGCGTACTTCTGTATCTGAGAGCGGGACGGAGATTGTTGTATATGATAAACATTGCCTGAATTTAAGCAAAGAAGAAGTGGAAGCGAATCTGGCAGCAGGAAAACCGTGGGTTATCCGTCTCAATGTTCCTAATGAAGGAACTACTACGTTTCATGATGAAATTTACGGAGACATTACAGTACCGAACGCGGAGCTGGACGATATGATTCTGATCAAATCCGACGGATTTCCGACCTATAATTTTGCTAATGTGGTGGATGACCACCTGATGGGAATAACTCATGTGGTGAGAGGAAATGAATATCTTTCATCCGCACCGAAATATAATCGCTTGTATGAAGCATTCGGATGGGAAGTACCGGTTTATGTCCACTGTCCGCTGATTACGGATGAGACACATAAAAAGCTCAGCAAACGCTGCGGCCATTCTTCTTATGAAGACCTGATCGACCAGGGCTTTGTATCAGAGGCGGTCGTGAACTTTGTGGCACTGCTCGGATGGTGTCCGTCTGATAACCGGGAGATTTTTACATTGGAAGAGCTGGTCGAGGCTTTTGATTACAGGCATATGAGCAAATCTCCGGCTGTTTTTGATATTGTAAAGCTGAAATGGATGAACGGAGAATATCTGAAAGCTATGGACAACGAGCGTTTCTGTGAGCTGGCAGGGCCATATATCCGTGAAGTCGTGACAAAAGATCTGGATATCAGGAAGATTGCGGCTCTGGTGAAGACAAGGATTGAAATTCTTCCGGATCTGAAAGAGCAGATTGTTTTCTTTGAGAAAGTGCCGGAATATGATGTGTCCATGTATACACATAAGAAAATGAAAACAAATCCGGAAAATTCTCTGGAACTTCTGAAAGAAGTTGTTCCCGTGCTGGAAGCACAGGAGGATTTCGGCAATGATGCATTGTTTGAGGTGTTAAAAGCGTTTGCGGGCGAAAAGGGATACAAAATCGGTTATGTCATGTGGCCGATCCGCACTGCAGTGTCAGGAAAGCAGAACACGCCGGGCGGTGCTACAGAGATCATGGAAGTCCTCGGAAAAGAAGAATCCCTTACAAGACTGAAAGACGGAATTCAAAAGCTGACAATAGCAGTTCAGCCATAATACAAAAAAGGCAGACAATAGCATTTTTTCAGCATATGGAACTATTACTGTAGTTTATAAGAGAGAGGGAAGCATGAGTTTTAATCAGGCACAGAAACAGGCGGTAAGTCACCGGGAAGGGCCGTGCCTTGTACTGGCAGGACCCGGCTCAGGGAAGACTACCGTGATCGTCAGCCGTATCCGATATCTCATAGAGGAATGTAAAGTAAGACCAGAAGAAATTCTGGTCATTACTTTTACCAAAAATTCTGCTTTAGAGATGAAGGAACGGCTCAGGAACTGCATGGGAAAACAGGATCTGCCCGTGACCGCGGGGACGTTTCACGGAATTTATTATGGGATTTTGAAGTGGGCCTATAAACTGGGACCGCATAATATTTTGTCAGAGGAAGAGAAATATCAGATGATCCGCGGGATTGCCGGAAGGAAGGAACTGGATATTTTTGACGAGGAAGATTTTTTTAAAGATCTTGTCTCAGAAATAGGGAAGATAAAAAACAACCGCATACTGCCGGAAGAATTTCATTCCGCACGGTGTCCGGATACGGTTTTCCGGGAAATCTATCAGGAATATGAGTCCATGCGCAGACAGATGAAAAAGATTGATTTTGATGATATGCTGGTGCTCTGTTATGAATTGTTCAGGAAACGTCCTGATGTGCTGGAATTGTGGCAGAAAAAGTTTCGTTATATCCTCGTAGATGAGTTTCAGGACATTAATAAAGTACAATATGATGTGCTCCGGATGCTGGCAGAGCCGGAACAGAATCTTTTCGTGGTGGGGGATGACGACCAGGCAATCTACGGATTCAGAGGAGCGGATACCAGGCTGATGTTCCGCTTTCAGGAGGATTATCCGCAGGCAGAACAGATTCTGCTGGATGTGAATTATCGTTCCACATCTAATATTGTGAAAAATGCACTGAAAGTTATCCGTCATAACGAACTGCGTTTCCGGAAAAACATCCGGGCAAAAAAGGGGAGTGGTCAGACGCTCCATGTGCAGGAAGTTCGGGATTCGGCGGAAGAGGGAGTTTATGTGGCAAAAGAGATCGCGGCACGGATACAGGCAGGAGTAAAAGCGGAAGACATTGCAGTATTGTACCGTATACATACCGATGCAAGGGCTCTCGCCGAAAAACTTGTAGAAAGCAGGATCCCTTTTTCTATGAAAGAACGGCTTCCGGATTTATATCAGCATTTTATTGCGAAAGATATCAAGGCATATTTCAGGCTGGCGATGGGTCAGAGACGCAGGGAAGACTTTCTTCAGGTCGCAAACAGGCCGAAGCGCTATCTCGGAAGAGACTGTTTTGCTTCAGGGAGTGAAATTACATTTGAAGAGATAAGCTGTTTTTATTCTGAAATGGAATGGATGCTTGACCGTATTGATACATTTGAGTGGGAATTAAAAATGATGGGGAAAATGGCTCCGTATGCGGCAATACAGTTTCTCCGGAAAAAAGTGGGGTATGAAGAGTTTTTGCGGGAATATGCAGCCGGACGGCAGATGCAGGTTTCAGATCTGCTGGAAATTTTATCGGAAATCGAAGAAGCCGCGAAACCTTTTGCCACGATGGAAGAGTGGTTTGAACATGTGGAAGAGTATAGTAATCAGCTTCGGATCCTATCCCGGCAGAAGCAGGATAACCGGCCGGGCGTCCGCCTGATGACCATGCATGCGGCGAAAGGACTGGAATTTGACACGGTGTTCATCATTCAGGCAAATGAAGGGAGAATTCCCTATAAAAAGGCAGTTCAGGAAGAACAGACAGAAGAGGAGCGCCGTCTGTTTTATGTTGCCATGACCCGTGCAAAAGAAATATTAAAAATATCGTATGTAAAAGAGAAAAACGGAAAGGAACAGAATCCTTCCCGTTTTGTGGATGAATTATTCGAGCGGGTCAAGGCCTAAGGAATCGAGGTCAAAGCTGTCGTATTCCAGTGTGTCCAGCCATTCATCGTAAGCATCTGCGGCAATCTCGTATTCTTCATCATCCTCAATATTCACAAGCTGAGGCTCTCCGGATTCATCTTCCACATATCTGTAGATGTATACCGGAGAGTCTTCATCATCAATGTCGGCTGCGTCTTCACCTGTCATCGGGAGCAGTGCGATATATTCCCGGCCGCCTGCGGGAAGGATGCATAAAATTATACATTCCACGGTTTCGTCATTGTCAAGAAGAAGTGTTACCGTATCCGGAATTTGTGTATCAGGATTTTGTTTTTTCATAAGAAAATCTCCTTTTTATAATATTCTTTTTTAATCTAACAAATCTCTGTATAAAAAGCAAGAAAAACATAGATGAGTTTTATTCATGACAATAGAATTCTCGCGAAGCGTGGATTCTATTGTTGACCTGCCCATGAAAACCGTTTAAAATAAAAGTAATGATTTTTGATGGGTTTGTGGATAATCCGAACGCAAACGATGAAAAATATTTGCAGCAGACACATAAGAATAACAGCAGTAACGTGGAGCTATTTTGAACGGACGGCTGGCAGCAGGAGGACAGCATATGAAGAGAACACAAGGAAAGCCTCAGCCGCTCGGAGCGGTAAAAACTCAGGGAAAGGTGAATTTTGCGGTGGCGGTACCGGCAGGGAAGACATGTGAACTTTTATTATACCGAAAAGAAAGAAAAAAACCGGTACAGATTTATGAGATGCAGGAGGAAGCGATGTCAGGAGAAGTACGTTTTCTGGCATTGGAACGGTTTGACCCCGAAAAATATGAGTATAATTACCGGATTCAGGGGAAAGTAACGGCAGACCCGTTTGTAAAAGGGCTGGCAGGGCAAAGGGAGTTTGGCCAAAAAACAGATTTTGAGAAACATGAAATGCGCGGATATATTCCATCGGACGGATACGACTGGGAGGGGGACAGCCTGCTTCGGATTCCGTATCATGATGTGATTGCATACAGCCTTCACATCCGCGGATTCACAAAGCATGTATCTTCCGGGGCAAAACATCCGGGAACTTTTGCGGGAGTGACAGAGAAAATCCCGTATTTGCAGGAACTGGGCATCAATCAGATTCAGTGTATGCCGGTGTATGAATTTGAAGAGACAGATGGAAATAAGACGAATTACTGGGGATACGGAAAAGGATATTTCTTTGCGCCGAAAGCAACATACAGTACTTCCGGTGATCCGGTGACAGAGCTGAAAGATATGGTAAAAGCCTGCCATAAAGCCGGGATCGAAGTGGTTTTTGACATGCCTTTTGCACAAGGCATGCTTCCGCAGGATACAGTTGCCTGTCTGGTTTATTATATGACAGAATTTCATGCAGACGGATTTATTCTGAATCCCTATGTGGTATCCTGGGAGGCTGTTACAAAGGAGCCGATGTTAAAAGGTGTCAAGATCATGCAGAAGGATGACACATTCCAGACAGTGATGCGCAGGTTTTTGAAAGGTGACGCAGGGATGAACAGCGCCGTGATTTCCGCATTAATGCGAAGGACGGAGGAGGACGGAAAATATAATTATATCACGGGGCATACCGGTTTCACGATGCGTGACCTGGTCTCCTACAATGAAAAGCATAATATGGAAAACGGTGAAATGAATGCGGACGGTCCGGGTGAGAATTACAGCTGGAACTGTGGGGAAGAAGGACCGAGTTGTTCAGAAGAAGTTCTGCAATTGAGGAAGCAGCAGATGAAAAATGCATTTATTCTGCTTCTTCTGGCCCAGGGGATGCCATGCATTCTTGCGGGTGATGAGTTTGGAAATACACAGATGGGCAATAACAATGTATATTGTCAGGACAATGAGATTTCCTGGCTGAACTGGGAAAAGGATAAAGATGCAGAAGAACTGCTTCAATTTGTAAAAGAAATGATAAAAATACGGCGTCAGCACAGATTTTTCTGTCAGGATGTGCCGCTTACAGGAAAAGACAGAGCAGCGTTCGGTGTACCGGATTTATCCTTCCACGGGGAATCTGCGTGGAAGACACCGGCAGAGGCGGGAGACCGTCAGCTAAGCGTTATGTATAGTGACGTATCGTCGGAAGATGTTTGTCTTGTTATGTATAACATGTATTGGGGCAACCTTCCGTTTGCATTGCCGGCACTGCCAAAAAAAATGGAATGGCAGCCGCTGATCGCGACGGCAGAGATCTCACCGGCAAAGAAAAAGAAGGACGAAGCGGAAGCTGTAGAATTGCGGAAGCCGGAGACGAAGCTGGCAGGAGTATCGGCTGCGGTCCCGGAAGTGGAAACTGTACCGGGCGCAGGTGCGGAGACTGCCAAGGCAGAAACTATGGCAAGTAAAAGTGCTGTGAAGAATATTCGGATTCCGGAAGAACAGGAAAAGACAGGAGCAGAAATAAAAACAACTGACAAAACAGATAATATAGAGAATAAAGAAACCGGAAAGAAAGAAGAAACCAGGCGGCGCAGAAAGAAAGGAAGACCGCAGATAATAACGGAAGAGCCGGATGTCATGGAGATCGGTGCACGCAGCATTGTGATACTTGTCGGCAGGAAAACGAATAAAGGCAAGTAAAACAGATAAGTAAAGAAACAGGTATAGCATAAAATAACGGATAAGGAAGAAAACGTGAAAAGCATCGAAAAGCTGATAAGAACAGGCAGATCCGGGTGGGAAAGAGAGCAGAGAGATGAAAGCAATACAACATTTTCGTACTATAACAAGACATAAGATTCTGGTGATGAAAGAGTGTTTCAGAGTCGGTCTGTACCGGCAGGGGCTTCTTCATGATCTGTCAAAATACAGTTGGACAGAATTCCGTGTCGGATGCAAGTATTTTCAAGGTACAAGAAGCCCGAATAATGCAGAGCGCGAGGATACGGGAGTATCCCGTGCATGGCTGCATCATAAAGGCCGTAATAAACACCACTATGAATACTGGATCGATTACAGCCCGGAAGGAGGAAAAGGTCTTATAGGGATGAAAATGCCCGAAAAATATGTGGTCGAGATGTTTCTGGACCGGATTGCCGCGAGCAAGATTTACAAAGGGGACGCATATACAGATTCTACACCTCTGGAGTATTTCTTAAAAGGCGGTACGGATGAGTATGTTATGCATGAAGAGACTAAGGCACTGCTCTGGAAATTGCTGGCGATGCTTGCAAAGGAAGGGGAAGAAAAGACATATAGATATATCCGGAAAAAGGTACTGAAAAACGACAGACCTTTTTCCGGAAGACTTATTTGGGATATACGAGCCGGTCATCAGTAATAGATTCCAGCACTTCCGAAAGGTACTTGGACGCAAGATAACGTGCCATAGGAAGGTTCATGTCAAGATAGTTCCCGCAGTCCTTTGCACACGCTCCCGGGACATCTCCTTCAAATGATGCGATAAAAGAAAACATTTCTTTTATCAGAGGGAGAATGTCGCGGGATTCATAATCTCCGACAAGCAGAAGATAGAATCCGGTACGGCATCCCATCGGACCGAAATAAAGCACTTTGTCCTGATAATCCGGATCATTTCTGAGAAAAGTGGCAGCCAGATGTTCAATCGTGTGTACCTCTGCGGTATTCATGACGGGTTCATCGTTCGGACTTGTCATCCGGATATCAAAAGTGGTGACAGGGGTCTCTCCGGCAAAATCTTTGCGGGAGACATACAGGCCAGGGATAAGCCTGATATGGTCAATTGTAAAACTGGTGATTTTTTTCATGGCAGAATTCATGATAGAATGATGCTCCTTTCAATATATGTACGGATCAGTCCGCACTGCAGATACAGTATAACATAAAAACGGAGGCAGATACAGATGAAATTATATATCATACGGCATGGAGAGACCGATTGGAACAAAGCGCGCCGGGTGCAGGGGCATTCTGATATCCCGCTGAACGATTACGGGAGGAATCTGGCAAAGCAGACAGCAGAAGGACTGAAAGATACTAAGTTTGATCTTGCATATACCAGCCCGCTTGTCCGTGCAAAAGAAACGGCGAAAATTATTCTCCGGGGGAGAGAAATTCCGCTGCTCGAAGAGGAAGGAATTAAAGAACTTGGCTTTGGGGTGTATGAGGGGATGTGTATAAGCGGATCAAAAAAAGCACCGGAGAGCGAAGAATTCAACAGGTTTTTTAAAGATACTGCAAACTATGTCCCGGCAGAAGGCGGGGAAAGTATACAGGAACTGATGGACAGGACAGGCGCGTTCATGAAAAGAATCTGTGCAGATGAAACATTGTATGATAAAGCTATTCTTATTTCCACGCATGGGGCAGCAATGACCGCACTTCTCAACAATATTAAAGGGATTCATGAGATTGGCCGATTCTGGAATCAGGGTGTGCCTGCAAACTGTGCGGTCACAGTAGTAGAAGCGGAGCATGGGAATTTACATATAACGGCGGAAAATCTGATTTATTATAAAGAACCCGTAAAAAAAT
Source organism: Lachnospiraceae bacterium (assembly GCA_004556565.1). Taxonomy (GTDB): domain Bacteria; phylum Bacillota; class Clostridia; order Lachnospirales; family Lachnospiraceae; genus Schaedlerella. The sequence continues at coordinate 18,805 of SFGN01000005.1, forward strand.
GGGATGTGGAGTGAAAAAGAAAGAACCCGCACAGAAATGTGCAGGTTTCTCTCTATTCTGTGACACTGCCGGAAACATGCTCTGCTTATGCAATACCATGGTGCAATACAAAGAAGAATCCCAGGCATTTAATCCTCATCTTCTTCCTTCTGGATTGTGTAGGTCTGGCGCTTCCTTGCCATTTCATCACTTTCCAGATATTCATCATAAGTTGTGATCTTATCAATCAGTTTTCCGCCCGGAACGATTTCCATAATACGGTTTGCAGTGGTCTGTACTATCTGATGGTCGCGGGATGTGAACAAAAGCACACCCGGGAATTTGATCAGTCCGTTGTTCAGCGCGGTGATGGCTTCCATATCCAGGTGGTTGGTCGGTTCGTCTAAAAGAAGCACATTTGCCCCGGAGATCATCATCTTTGACAGCAGGCAGCGTACCTTTTCCCCACCGGAAAGTACACGGAGACGTTTTACTCCGTCCTCTCCGGAAAAGAGCATACGTCCGAGGAAGCCTCTGACATAAGTTACATCCTTGTTCTCGGAATGCTGTGTCAGCCATTCGGTAATCGTATAATCATTGTCAAATTCTCCGCCGAAATCCTTCGGAAAATAAGCCTGGGAAGTGGTGATTCCCCATTTATAATTTCCCTCGTCCGGCTCCATCTCACCGATCAGAATCTTAAAAAGCACGGTTTTTGCAAGTTCATTTCCGCCTACAAATGCCACCTTATCATCACGGTTAAGAGTAAAGGTCAGGTTATCCAGGATTTTCTCACCGTCAATAGTCTTGGAAAGCCCTTCAACAGCGAGAACCTCATTTCCAATCTCACGGTTCGGGCGGAAATCAATGTACGGATACTTTCTGCTGGAAGGTTTGATTTCATCAAGCTGAATCTTTTCCAGAGCACGCTTCCTTGAAGTCGCCTGTTTTGACTTGGAAGCATTGGCGCTGAACCGGGAAATAAACTCCTGCAGCTCTTTGATCTTTTCTTCTTTCTTTTTATTTGCCTCCTTCATCTGGCGGATGAGAAGCTGGCTGGATTCATACCAGAAGTCATAGTTGCCGGCATAAAGCTGAATCTTACCGTAGTCGATGTCCGCTATCTGAGTACAGACCTTATTCAGAAAATAACGGTCATGTGACACTACAATGACAGTATTTTCAAAATTAATGAGAAATTCTTCCAGCCATGCAATTGCATCCAGATCAAGGTGGTTGGTAGGCTCGTCGAGAAGCAGAATGTCCGGATTACCGAACAATGCCTGTGCAAGCAGGACCTTTACTTTCTCGGAACCGGTCAGGTCGCGAAGATACATATAATGAAGCTCCGTGTCAATGCCGAGTCCGTTCAGCAGTGAAGCTGCGTCAGATTCCGCTTCCCATCCGTTCATGGTCGCAAATTCCGCCTCCAGCTCGCTTGCACGGATACCATCCTCGTCTGTGAAATCTTCCTTTGCATAAATAACTTCTTTTTCCTTCATGATTTCATAAAGGCGGGCATTTCCCATAATGACGGTATCCAGCACCGGATAATCGTCGTATTTAAAATGATCCTGCTGAAGGAAAGAGAGACGTTCACCGGGAGATACCACGACATCTCCGCTCGTCGGCTCAAGCTGGCCGGAGAGGATTTTAAGAAATGTTGATTTTCCCGCTCCGTTTGCGCCGATCAGCCCATAGCAGTTTCCTTCTGTAAACTTGATGTTAACATCCTCAAACAGTGCCTTTTTCCCGACACGCAGTGTTACATTGTTTGCGCTAATCATATTCATTCTCCTTGTAAATCTGTCAGACATTTATTCCACCGCCTATCTTAACATGAGTTGGTGTGAAATGGCAAGGAGAGTTATTATTTTTCAAAAAATCTCCGCCCGGATGTTTGCGAACAGGGGAAAACAGTATATAATGAACGCAGGACAGAAGATTCCCTGCCGCAGATGTGCCAGGCACGAAGCAGCGGGCAAGAATAAAGAAAAGGGGGAAGTAAAGTGGAAAGCAGAACAGAACCTAAGCAGGAAAGCAAGGCGGATAGTAAAACAGAATCAAAGCCGGAAACAAAAATGGAAAAAAAAGAAAAGAATAAAAACCTGCGGTACACGCAGAACAGAGAGCTGTCCTGGCTGAGATTCAACAGCCGGGTGCTGGAGGAGGCCGGGGATGAAAGCGTTCCTCTTCTGGAAAGGCTGAAATTTGTGTCAATTTTTACAAGTAACCTGGATGAGTTTTTTATGATCCGTGTCGGCAGCCTGTATGATATGGTGGCGGCGGATAAGACAAAAAAGGATAATAAGTCCGGCATGACGCCGCAGGAACAGCTTCAGGCTATATACGAAGCTGTGGCTCCGATGTATAAAGAGCGGGATAAAATATATACAGATATAAAAAAACAGCTTGCGGCATACGGTATCTGCGGACTGGATATGAAGGAGCTGGAACAGCCGGAGAAGAAATTTGTGAAAAAATATTTTAAAGAACAGATTCTTCCCGTCCTTTCCCCACAGATCGTTGATACAAACCATCCGTTCCCACATTTGCTTAACAAACAAATTTATGTGATTGCATCTTTGAAGCTGGATAACCGGACCATGATGGGAATAGTTCCGATTCCATCTTATATTCCGGATGTTTTATATCTTCCTGGCAAAGACGTAAGGTATATCCGTATGGAAAAAATAGTGATGGAATATCTTGAGCTGATTTTCGGCCACTATCATGTTCTGAGCCGGAATTATATCTGCGTCACAAGAAATGCGGACATTTCTCCGGACGATGAAGCATATGCGGACAATGAAGATTTCCGTTTTATCATGAAAGAAACTCTTCATAAACGAAGGAGAATGGCGGTCGTTCGCCTGGAGGCGGCATCTGCCTTGAGCAAAGAGGCAGAAAAAGTGTTATGTGAAAAGCTGAAGATCAGGACGGAATGTATTTTCAAAACGGAGAATCCGATGCGTATGGAATTTGTCTACGATCTAATGGATAAAGTGCCTGCATCGATGAAGCGTTCTCTGACAGATGAACCGTTCTCGCCCCAGCCTTCTGCGTCCGTGCATGAAGGCGGCGTGATGGCGCAGGTGAAAAAACGGGACATCCTGCTTTCTTATCCTTATGAAAGCATGGAACCGTTTTTACAGCTTGTTAAAGAGGCAGGGGCTGATCCGGATGTCATGACAATAAAGATTACCATTTACCGTCTTGCACGCAAGACCCGACTGGTAGAATACCTGTGCGCTGCTGCTGAGAACGGCAAGGAAGTGACGGTACTGATCGAGCTGCGGGCACGGTTTGACGAACAGAACAATATTGACTGGTCAGAACGGCTCGAAGAAGCAGGATGCCGCGTTATTTACGGATTTGAAGGATATAAAGTCCATTCAAAAATCTGCCTGATCACTTACCGGAATAAAAATGATATTCAATATATTACGCAGATTGGAACAGGAAACTATAATGAAACAACGGCAAAGCTTTATACGGATTACTCCCTGATGACAAGTAACCGGGCAATCGGGGAGGATGCGGCGGCTTTCTTTAAAAATATGTCTATCGGAAATCTCAACGGCGCTTACCAGCATCTGATCGTTTCACCGTTTGGCCTTAAGAAAAAGATACTTATGCTGATGGACGAGGAAATAGAAAAAGGAGCGGAAGGACGCATTATTATGAAGATGAATTCCGTGACGGATATAGATTTCATACGGAAGGTTTCTGAAGCTTCACAAGAAGGAGTGAAAGTGGATCTGATCGTCCGCGGCATCTGCTGTATCCTGCCGGGAATTCCGGAAGCTACGGAAAATCTGACGGTGACAAGCATTGTAGGACGTTTTCTGGAGCATCAGCGTGTATTTATGTTCGGCGAAGGAGAATCCCGGAAAATATACATCGGTTCGGCAGATATGATGACAAGGAATACTGAAAAACGGGTGGAAGTTGCCTGCCCGGTGTATGATCCTCAAATAAAAACATACCTGGTGCACTGCATAGACATAATGCTTAAGGATAATGTAAAAGCAAGAGTCATGCAAAGTGACGGGACTTATGTGAAAAAACCATCGGCAAAAACCGGTATCTGTGCTCAGGAAACGTTCATGAAAGAGGCTATTCAGGCGAAGCGGGTAAAGGAGGAAGAGCCGAAGAAATCTTTCTTTGAACAGGTGAAAGGATTTTTCAGAAGAAAAAGGAAGTAGAGGAAGCAGAGGAACTTTCGTTCCGGATGTTGTGGAGTAAAGATATAAAACTATAAAATAAAATAGTAAAAGGAGGTATCGGTAAAATGAAACAACCGGTTATTAAAGAGTTTGGAAGAGTAAAAAACGGGCAGGAGGCAAAGCTTTATATTCTTGAAAATGAAACAGGGGCATCTGTTTGTGTGACGGATTTCGGGGCTGCGCTTGTCAGTCTGAAAGTGCCGGATAAAAACGGCAGCCTGACAGATGTGGTGCTGGGGTATGATGATGCCGCAGGCTATGAGGCAGGGACTGCATCTTTTGGCGCCCCGGTAGGGCGAAGCGCAAACCGGATCGGAGGGGCATCCGTTGAAATCAACGGTGTCCTCTATGAGCTGGAGAAGAATGACAACGACAACAATCTTCACAGCGGAACCAATTATTATAATAAGAGATTCTGGAAAATGAAAGAAATATGCGGAGGAAAAGTTATATTTTCACTCCACAGTCCGGACGGTGATCAGGGATATCCGGGAAGTCTGGATATGGAGGTGACTTATGAACTGACCGAGGATAATGAAGTGCGTATGTCCTATCATGCGGTTCCGGATGCAGATACGGTGATCAATATGACGAATCACAGTTATTTTAATCTGAACGGTCATGACAGCGGTGATATTCTTGGGCATGCAGTGACAATGGATGCAGATTACTTTACCCGGGCAAACGCACAGTCCATACCGACCGGAGAATATGTGGATGTGACAGGGACTCCGATGGATTTCAGGAACGGGCGTGTGCTTGGGGCAGAAATCGATGCAGATTATGAGGCAACAAAGCTCGGATGCGGTTATGACCATAACTGGGTATTGAAAAATGAAGGGAAGTTTGTTAAAGTAGCGGAAGCAGCAGGCGATAAGAGCGGCATTGTCATGGAAGTATCTACAGATCTTCCGGGCGTACAGATTTATACAGCTAATTTTCTGGATCGGGAGCCCGGAAAAGGCGGTGTAAGTTATCCGAGAAGGGCTGCGGTATGTTTTGAGACACAGTATTTCCCGGACGCGGTGCATCATGCGAATTTCAAAAGCCCGATCGTTAAGGCGGGACAGGCATATGACACGCAGACCTCTTATCGTTTTCTGGTGAAAAAATAATTTCGTAATAACAGGCTTATTATTACGGAACGGATAATGCAAAATATGAGCGAAAGACATGTTTTGCATCAGGAAGGAAAAAGAAACAGAATTTATGGGAAAATCAGTATATATAGCAGAAAAGCCCAGCGTCGCGCAGGAGTTTGCAAAAGCGCTGAAGCTCAAAGCACGGCGTGGGGACGGATATCTGGAATCGGATGAGGCGATCGTGACATGGTGCGTGGGCCATCTGGTGACAATGAGTTATCCCGAAGCGTATGACCCTGCTCTGAAACGTTGGAGCCTTGATACGCTGCCTTTTATACCGGAAGAATTTCGGTATGAAGTGATTCCCGCAGTAAAAAAGCAGTTCGGCATTGTGAGCGGCCTATTGAACCGCAAAGATGTGGACAGGATTTTCGTGTGCACAGACTCAGGACGGGAAGGAGAATACATTTACCGTCTGGTCGAGCAGGAGGCACATGTGACCGGGAAGGAGCGTCGCAGGGTATGGATCGACTCACAGACGGAGGAAGAGATTCTAAGAGGAATCAGGGAAGCGAAAGATTTGTCCGAATATGATAATTTAAGTGCATCCGCATATCTGCGTGCAAAGGAAGACTACCTGATGGGAATTAATTTTTCCCGGCTTCTGACTCTAAAATACGGGAAAAGTATTTCCGATTTTTTACATACAAAGTATGCGGTGGTCTCCGTGGGAAGAGTCATGACCTGTGTGCTCGGTATGGTCGTCCGGCGTGAACGGGAAATCAGGGATTTTGTAAAAACACCGTTTTACCGGGTTTTAAATACGGTTCGGGTCGAAGACAGGACCTTTGAAGGTGAATGGCGGGCAGTCAGGGGATCGCGATGGTTCGAGTCTTTTGATTTGTATAAAGAAAACGGATTTAAAGAGAGGGAAAAGGCAGAAGAGCTTGTCAGATATCTGCAAGATCCCATACCTATGACTTGTCAGGTTGTGTCAATTGAAAAGAAAAAAGAAAAGAAGAACCCGCCTCTTCTCTATAATCTGGCGGAGCTTCAGAACGACTGTTCCAAACGTTTTAAAGTAAGCCCGGATGAGACTCTTAAGATTGTGCAGGAATTGTACGAGAAAAAGCTGGTCACTTACCCAAGGACGGATGCCAGGGTTTTGTCCACGGCAGTTGCTAAAGAAATCAGCAGGAATTTGAACGGACTGATGAAATATCCGACGGCGGTGCCGTATCTGGACGATATTCTCAGGCTCGGAACCTACAAAGGGCTGGAAAAGACCAGATATGTCAATGACAAACAGATAACAGATCACTATGCGATTATTCCGACCGGGCAGGGGTTATCGGCTCTGAAGTCGGTATCACCGGTTTCACAGAAAATTTATGATTGTATTGTACGGCGGTTTTTGAGTATATTTTATCCGCCGGCAGTTTATCAGAAGATTTCAATTGTCACAAAAATGAAAGAAGAGAGCTTCTTTTCAAGCTTCAAAGTGCTGGCGGAGGAAGGTTATCTGAAAGTGGCGGGAATTCCCGGCGGTAAAAAAGCCTCAGGCACTTCCTGGGAAGGTAAAGAAGATGAGGGCAGTACAGAAGAGCAGAATACGGATACCGGTTTTTTTCAGGTGCTTCAGAAACTGAAAAAAGGAATGATATTGCCGGTAGATGCATTGAATATAAAAGAAGGGGAGACATCTCCTCCGAAACGGTATAATTCCGGCTCTCTGATCCTGGCGATGGAAAATGCGGGACAGCTTATTGAGGACGAAGAGCTGCGCGCCCAGATAAAAGGAAGCGGTATCGGAACAAGTGCGACCCGTGCTGAAATACTGAAAAAACTGATCCATATCAAATATCTGAATCTGAATAAAAAAACACAGATCATCACTCCGGCTCTGCAGGGGGAAATGGTCTTTGATATAGTGGATCATTCAATCAAATCCCTGTTGAATCCAGAGCTGACGGCGAGCTGGGAGAAAGGGCTTGCTTACGTGGCTGACGGTGAGATAACACCGGAAGAATATATGCAGAAACTGGATCGTTTTATTGTCAGCAGGACACAAGGTGTTAAAGGATTGAATAATCAGTATCAGATGAAGGAGTGCTATGACAAGGCGGCAAAGTACTATAAAAAGAATTAAATTACAGGGGCTGCGATGAAATACATTGCGGGTTGTATCAGACTTTGAATTTAAAAAGACATAAATCCGTATGGCGGAGGAAAGGAAATCATGATGAAAGATTTAACTGTAAATGAACTTTATACGCTGGAGGAAACAATTGCGGCAAAGCTGTTCGACGGGGTGACATATCCGTGGGAAGTGCTTCCGAAAATCAGCAGTTTTATTCTGGAGCTGGGAGCTTCTTTAAGTGAAGAAGAATACGAAAAACGCGGAGAGAATATCTGGATCGCAAAATCCGCAAAGGTGGCTTCTACCGCACATATCAGCGGTCCGGCAATCATCGGAAAGAATGCGGAAATCAGACATTGTGCATTTATCCGTGGAAATGCGATTGTCGGTGAAGGAGCCGTGGTCGGCAATTCCACCGAGCTGAAAAATGTTGTTTTATTCAACAAGGTTCAGGTACCCCATTATAATTATGTCGGAGATTCGATTTTAGGATATAAGTCCCACATGGGCGCGGGCTCGATCACGTCAAATGTTAAATCTGATAAGAAGCCGGTGGTCGTAAAAACCCTCCGGGGAAATATAGAAACCGGTATGAAGAAGTTCGGTGCAATGATCGGGGATGAGGTGGAAGTCGGCTGCGGAAGCGTCCTGAATCCGGGAACGGTTGTAGGACCCCATACGAATATTTATCCGCTTTCTTCTGTAAGAGGGTTTGTCCCGAAAAACAGCATTTATAAAAAACAGGGAGAAATTGCAGAAAAATACGAAGACTGATTTGCGGAAAGAACAGAGTGGAGAAACAGAGATGAAACTGACAATATTAGGAACGGGAAATGCGAACGTAACGGAATGCTACAACACCTGCTTTGTGCTTTCACGGGAAGGAAACCGGCATTTTCTGGTCGATACAGGCGGCGGGAACAGAATTCTGAAGGTTTTGAAGGATGCGGAAATTGACCTGGAGGATATCCACGATATTTTCATTACCCATGAGCACATTGACCATCTGTTGGGACTGGTGTGGCTGATTCGTATGATCGGACAGAAAATCAGCCGGGGAACATATGAAGGCGAGCTGAGGATCTACTGTCACAGCGGCCTGGTACCTGCCATCACTACGATTGCAGAGCTTACTATCGCAAAAAAAGTAACAAAGTACATCGGGAACAGAATCCGTCTGTTCGGCCTGGAAGACGGTGACAGCAAAGAAATTCTGGGATGCCCGGTGACTTTCTTTGATATTGAGTCAACAAAAGCAAAACAGTACGGCTTCACGCTGGTAACAGAAGACGGAGTGAAAGTATCCTGCTGCGGGGATGAGCCATTTAATGAATGTGAAAGGAAATATGTTTCAGGAAGCGGCTGGCTGCTGCATGAAGCGTTCTGCCTGTATGCCGAGGCGGATAAGTTCCATCCTTATGAGAAACATCACAGTACCGTAAGGGAAGCATGCCTGGCGGCAGAGGAGCTCGGGGTAAAGAACTTGATTCTCTACCATACGGAAGAAACACATTTAAAAGAACGAAAAAAGCTTTATACAGAAGAAGGAAAGGTGTATTACAGCGGGAATCTTTATGTGCCGGATGACGGTGACAGATTTGACATAAAGTAAACGTATCAGTTCAGCCACAATCGAACAGGTGTGCGAATCATGCTTGCATGAAAGAGCACGCCGCCTCGATTATGAGCTTAGCGCCTGAAAATGAGCCAAAATAGCTGCGAAGCAGGGAGGAAGCACCAGGGGGTGCGTTTTGCGAATGGCGCGTGCTGAACTGTTACAAGTAAACGAAAACGTTAAACATATGAGGAGGGAAGTTCTTTGAGGTACATATTTGTCGACTTTGAGATGAATCCGATAGCAAAAAAGTACCGGGAGGAAAGGAAACACTGCGGGAAAGAGATCATTGAGATCGGCGCCGTAATGCTGGACGAGGATTTGAAAGAAACATCGTCTTTCAGAAAATATGTAAAGCCGGAGTATAACAGTACTGTCGATAATCGTTATGAGGATCTGACGGGGATCGGGATTGAAATGCTTGCAGGTGCGGACAATTTTGAAAAGGCATTTTGCGAGTTCATGGCATGGTGCGGATCTGACGGTTATCAGATTTATGCATGGAGCAACAGCGATAAGCTTCAGGTAGAGCGTGAAATGTGCCTGAAAGGATTCGAGGAAACCGAAGAAGTAAGATATATGTTCTGCAACTGGATTGATTTTCAGAAAGAATTCGGGGAAATGATCAGCGCGGAACGTGCAGTGTCACTGGAGGATGCACTGAATATCTGCGGGATAGCCTTTTCGGGAAAGAAGCATGACGCATTGTACGATGCAAGAAATACCAGTCTTCTGTATGCTGAGGCAAAAACCAATAATGTTGCTGCTAATATAAAGGAAATCAAGGGCAGGATCGGTTCTGAGCCGATGATGACTGCCATCGGTGATTTATTTAATTTTTCAGAACTGAAGTTCTAAACAACGGTTTCTTTTGTGGGGAAAATAATACAGATATGTAAAAATACCATTGGCACGAAAGCAATGGTATTTTTTTACATCATGGGAAATCAGATACTGATTATGGCAAAGGTTCTCTTCGGCAAAACGGAATCGTGCCGCAGTGTAATCTCCCGGAAGGCACTAAATATATTTAAAATTCCATATTTCCGTATAATATCCATAAAATAATATTATAATAGCAAAATTAATTGACTTTAAGGAGAAAAGATGCTATTATATTATCATAAACAATCGTACAACGGCGTTTTCGGAGCATACAAAGCTGAAAATCCCCGGCGGAAAATGATACATCTTAAGTAATAAAAAAACTGGTTGACATTTGGGGATAAATATAATAGTATAGGACTAGAACGAACAATTGTTCGATACGGCGCAGGGCAACAGGATAATATAAAAGCAGAAGCCCGGCTAAAAAAGCATTTCAGAAAGGCATTTCAAAAGAGCGTTTCAGAAAGATTTTCATAGAGAAGGAGATTGGGTTATGGCGAATACAGGCGAAGATAAGAAAAAAATTAATGAAGACAAGAAAAAGGCATTGGATGCGGCGATCGCGAAGCTGGAAAAGGATTTTGGCAAAGGCACAGTTATGAAGTTGGGGGAATCAGGCGCACATGTGAATGTGGAGACAGTGCCTACCGGATGCCTCAGTCTGGATCTTGCCCTGGGACTTGGCGGTGTGCCGAAGGGGCGTGTGATCGAGGTTTACGGTCCGGAGTCCAGCGGAAAAACCACAGTGGCATTACATATGATCGCAGAGGTACAGAAGAGGGGCGGAATCGCAGGGTTCATCGATGCAGAACATGCGCTTGACCCGGTTTATGCAAGAAATATCGGCGTGGATATTGATGAATTGTATATTTCTCAGCCGGACAGCGGAGACCAGGCTCTTGAGATCGCGGAGACAATGGTACGTTCAGGTGCGGTAGACATTATAGTTATCGACTCTGTAGCTGCACTTGTCCCAAGACAGGAGATAGAAGGAGATATGGGAGACAGCCATGTCGGGCTGCAGGCCCGTCTGATGTCACAGGCACTCAGAAAGCTGACACCGGTCATCAGTAAATCCCATTGTGTTGTGATCTTTATCAACCAGCTTCGTGAAAAGGTCGGAGTAATGTTTGGAAATCCGGAGACTACCACCGGAGGACGCGCACTGAAATTCTATGCTTCCGTGCGTATGGATGTGCGACGGATCGAAACGCTGAAGCAGGGCGGTGAGATTGTCGGGAACCGTACCCGCATAAAGATCGTGAAAAACAAGATCGCTCCACCGTTTAAAGAAGCAGAGTTTGATATTATGTTCGGTAAAGGAATTTCCAGGTCCGGTGATATCCTTGACCTGGCGGCGGGGATTGATGTGATCAAGAAGAGCGGCGCATGGTATGCATACAACGGCGAGAAAATCGGACAGGGAAGAGAGAATGCCAAGACATTCCTTGAAAACAATCCGGAAATGATGGCTGAGGTAGAGCAGAAAGTCCGCAATCATTATAAGCTTGACGGCGCAGATGACGTTCAGAGCGAGAACCAAAAAGAAGCGCAAAAAGAAGTGCAGAAGAGCGAACAGAAGAAATCGGAAGCGTAAAAATCCACAGGGCAGGGACAAAATAGGATGATCGTGACAAGAACAGAGACGGTGACTTCCGCAAAATACAGAGTGGAAGTGGACGGTGAGTTTGCATTTGTGCTTTATAAAAAGGAGCTTGACAGGTTTGGAATCCGTGAAAATGAGGAATTATCCGAAGAAACCTATCATAGAATAAAAAAGGAGGTTGTCCTGAAAAGAGCAAAGCTCAGGGCTATGCATCTTCTGGGAGATATGGACAGGACACGAGCCGGCCTGAGAGAAAAGCTAAGGCAGAACATGTATCCCGAAGATGTTATAGATGAAGTGATTGCCTATGTGGATTCTTTCGGATATCTGAATGATGACAGATATGCGGAAAATTTCGTATTAAGCCATAAGGCGCAGAAGAGCAGAAAGGAATTATTTGCTCTTCTGAATGCAAAGGGAATATCACCGGAGCAGGCCGGGCGGACTATGGAATCCTGCTATGGGGAAGATGAAGAGAAGGAGACAATCTGCCGTATTTTGCAAAAGAAAAAGATAGATACACAAGAGAGTTCAGAGCAGGAAATGCAGAAAATATACGGATATCTGGCAAGAAAAGGGTTTCGGTATGAGACAATCCGTCAAGTGATACAAAATAATATTAACAACGCTTGACATTGTTGTGAAAACAGTATAAAATTTAACTGTTGTATTTTTTTATCAAACGTACAATGAAAATTGAATAAGGAGGTGCTCCTGTGCCACCAATAATAGCATTTGTTATTATTGCTGTGATCCTCGTACTTGTTGCCAGTGTAATTACGTACTTTGCAACGGTATCCAATCTGAGAAAGGATGCGGATTCCAAGATTGGAAATGCAGATGCAAGGGCGCGCGAGATCATTGACGAAGCCGTGAAGACCGCCGAGACGAAGAAGAAAGAGGCTCTTCTTGAGGTCAAGGAAGAATCCATCAGGACGAAGAATGACCTTGAGAGAGAGACAAAAGAGAGACGGAATGAGTTGCAGCGCTATGAAAAGAGAGTGCTGGCAAAGGAAGAGTCTGTCGATAAACGGTCAGAAGCGATTGAGCAGCGAGAGGCGAAGTTCATAGCAAAAGAAGAGCAGCTAAGGCAACGAGAAGCGAAAGTGGAAGAGCTCGGTCAGAAAAGAGTACAGGAACTTGAAAGAATCTCAGGACTTACCTCCGAACAAGCAAAAGAATATCTGTTGAAAACTGTTGAAGATGATGTGAAGCATGACACTGCCAAGATGATCAGGGAAATGGAGTCGCAGGCGAAGGAAGAAGCGGACAAGAAGGCAAAAGAGTATGTTGTCGGCGCAATCCAGAGATGTGCGGCAGATCATGTGGCAGAGACTACAATTTCAGTAGTTCAGCTTCCAAGCGATGAGATGAAGGGAAGGATTATCGGCAGAGAGGGAAGGAATATTCGTACCCTGGAGACGCTGACAGGCGTAGAGCTGATTATTGATGATACACCGGAAGCAGTTGTATTATCCGGATTTGATCCGATTCGCAGAGAAGTTGCAAGAATTGCCCTCGAGAGACTGATCGTGGATGGACGTATCCATCCGGCCAGAATCGAGGAAATGGTTGAGAAAGCACAGAAGGAAGTAGAAGCTGTTATCCGTGAAGAAGGCGAAAATGCGGCCATTGAAGTGGGCGTGCCGGGAATTCATCCGGAGTTGATAAGACTTCTGGGCCGTATGAAGTTCAGGACCAGTTATGGTCAGAACGCATTAAAGCATTCCGTCGAAGTTGCACAGCTTTCCGGGCTTCTGGCCGGTGAGATGGGGCTGGATGTCCGTATGGCAAAGCGTGCCGGACTTCTGCATGATATAGGAAAATCTATTGATCATGATGTAGAAGGTTCTCACGTTCAGATTGGAGCGGATCTTTGCAGGAAGTATAGAGAATCTGCTACTGTTATTAATGCTGTGGAAGCCCATCATGGAGATGTGGAGCCCCAGTCACTGATTGCGTGTGTCGTTCAGGCGGCTGATACTATTTCGGCGGCAAGGCCGGGTGCAAGAAGAGAGACCATTGAAACATATACAAACAGATTAAAACAATTAGAAGAAATCAGCAACCAGTTTAAGGGGGTTGAAAAGTCTTTTGCTATTCAGGCAGGTAGAGAGATTCGAGTTATGGTAGTTCCGGAACAGGTATCTGATGATGACATGGTACTTATGGCCAGAGATATTGCAAAGCAGATCGAATTTGAATTGGAGTATCCGGGCCAGATAAAAGTCAATGTGATTCGTGAATCCAGAGTTACTGATTACGCTAAATAACCGAGGTCAGACCAGTTTATGAAAGTACGCCCTTGTCGAAAGACAAGGGCTTTCTTTTATGTTGGTCAGGTTTTCTGCGATTTTCCGGTATACAATATTTGACATTATAGGGAAGCTGTCCTATTCTATATGTATAAGAATCAGCATTATAACAGCAGCAGAGGCTTCCTGAAAAAGGAAAATGCTTCCGGAAAGGAAAGTGAAGGGAACATGAGTGAACAAATTAAACGAATTAAAAGAGAATTGAAATTTAAAGGTGTTATCCTGGATTTTTATCAGGATACTATGGAGATTAACGGTACCCATACGGCTGTCTGGGATTTTATCCGCCATAAAGGGGCAGCGGCAGTCGTTCCAGTGACAGAAGACGGAAAGATTCTGATGGTGAGGCAGTACAGAAATGCATTGGAGAGATATACGCTGGAGATTCCTGCCGGTGCACTTGATGAAGAAGGTGAGCCCGGAATCATCTGTGCGGGCAGGGAGCTGGAGGAAGAAACCGGATTTCGCTGTGACAATCTGGAATGGCTGATTACGCTCCGAACGACAGTGGCTTTCTGCAACGAAAAAATTGAAGTGTTTGTGGCAAGAAATCTGATTCCGTCAAAACAGCACCTGGACGAAGATGAATTCATTGATCTGAAAGCCTACTCCCTGGATGAACTGAAAGAAAAAATCTTCAGCGGGGAGATTGAAGATGCCAAGACAGTAGCTTCCCTGATGGCATATTCCGACAAATATTGCAAATAGGTTCAATAGCCGCATAAACGTATAAACCGGGCATATAATAGAATATCTGAGCGATGGGAGGAGAGTCTGTGAAGATACTTTATCAGAGAAAGCAGATGATTGCTTTCTTTATGCCAGGGTTTATACTGGGAATCCTTTATATCAATTTTTTTGCCAGGCAGTCTTTGTCAGGAAGCGGAATGTTTGGATTACATATTCTGGAACAATACCGTTCTGCGGCATTTGATGCAAAAGAATATTTCCTGTATGTTTTAAAAATACGGGCACTGCCGTTTCTGCTTGTAACCGGCATATCATTTACTTCGCTCAGAAAAATATCAGCGTATGTGGTTCTGGTATGGACGGGCTTTACAAGCGGGATGCTTCTGTCGATGGCAGCAATGGAAATGGGGATTCCCGGATGCTTTTTTTGCCTGGCAGGTGTTTTGCCGCAGATGATATTTTATGTTCAGGCATATGTTGTAGTTCTCTGGTATTCTTTAATGTATCCGCAGAATAAATGGACCGGGCAGAAAACAGGCTTTGTTGCAGGGATGATGGTTGCCGGGATTATGCTGGAAGCATTC
Organism: Lachnospiraceae bacterium; assembly: GCA_004556565.1. Lineage (GTDB taxonomy): Bacteria > Bacillota > Clostridia > Lachnospirales > Lachnospiraceae > Schaedlerella. The sequence continues at coordinate 33,933 of SFGN01000005.1, forward strand.
GTAAATCCGATTTTGGTAAAATTATTTCTGAATCTGCGATTCATTATGATATAAAAATTGAAATATTATCAGGTATAAATCCGGCAGGGATTCCTGTACATTATATCAGAATAAGAAAAACTTCAGCAGCCGGGAAGCAAAGACTTACGGCTGCTGAAGTTTTTCTAATTTTTGCAGACAGAACGGTAAATCACAGTTAGAGATAAAATACTTACAAGAAGCTGGCTGACAAGCAGTCCGCGAAGGTATCCGTCGATGCCGTATCTGGGGATTGCGAAGAATACGCCTGCAATCCGTACCAGCAGTCCGGATGCGTTGATGAAAAAAGTGCTTCCTGTTTTTCCAAGACCGTTGATAGTGCTTGTAAAAGTAGTGTTTGTATAGAGAAACGGACAAATCCATGCGAGCGTTACGATAAATTTGCCTGCAAGCGTACTGTTGAATATTGTTTCGCCGATCCACATGCCGGTCATAAGAAATCCAAGGCAGCATGCCATGCCCATGATAAAGCAGGCGGCAGTTGTCTTTTTTATTATTTCCATCAATTGTTTTCTGCTTCCAGAAGCCTGGATGTCTGCAACGGCAGGTAAAAGCATCAGGGCAACAGAACCGGTTACCGCGGAAGGAAACAGAATACATGGCAGTGCCATGCCATTAAGTACACCGTACATGCTGAGTGCGTCGGACGAAGCCATTCGATGTGCCTCCAGTTTTACGGGAATATTTACGGCTTCTACGCTTTGCAGGATATTGATGAGCACCCGGTTGCCGGTAAGCGGCATGGAAAGGGAAAGCAGCTCCGTCAGTGTGTTTCTGATTTCAGAAATCCGGATCTTTTTCTGCGGAACGGCAGGCGCTGTTCTGTATAGTGAATAGATTGCATGCGTTGCAGACGCAATCTCACCGGCAGCAAGCCCCCAGACGGCAAGCGCGACGGAAACATTACCGCCGTCTTTTATAATGACAAAATAAAGTAAAATGACAGAGCTGATCCGGGCAATCTGCTCCACCAGCTGAGTGGCGGCAGGAATTTCCGCCTGTTGTATTCCGTAGCAGTATCCACAGATACAGCTGTGGACGGCGGAAAAAGGCAGCGACCAGGATAGGGCGATAAGCAGAGGACGGCAGCGGGGCTCGTTTAAGAAAAATTCAGCGATAAAAGCCGCATTTTTCTGAAGAATCATCAGACACATGAAGGAAAGGGTTACGGTCAGCAGTAGTCCGGTGCCAAGTACCTGCAAGGCTTCTTCTTTTTTCCCGAGGGCTATTTTCCGGGCGGTCGTCCGTGAAACTGCAGTTTCAACCCCGGCGGTAGTAAGAGAATAGCAAAGTGTATAAATGGGGAAAATGAGTTGATACAGCCCGACTCCTTCTTCGCCGAAAGTACGGCTTAAAAATATCCGGTAGAAAAATCCCATGGCACGAGTGATAAGTCCGGTTACGGTCAAAATGACAGTTCCGCGGATGATAGATTGTTTTTTTGACACAAGATCCCCTCCGAGAGATATATTTTTATAACATATTCGTCAGAATTCCTTGACAGAACATCAGAACGGTGCTATTCTACAAAAGAAAAAATCCTAGTAAAACAATAGGGATTAAAACACTAGGAAATGAAATCGTAAATAAAGAAAAATTATATAGCAATGCAGATATTTTTGTTAAAGGAAGGTGGGAACTTGAAATTATCGACAAAAGGAAGGTATGGGCTGAGGGCATTGATCGACCTGGCCCGGTACAGTTCACAGGAACCCGTTTCCATCACCAGCATTTCCGACAGACAGGGGATTTCAGAGCGTTATCTGGAACAATTGATGGCGATGCTTAAAAAGAACGGGCTGGTGAAAAGTATTCGCGGAGCGGGAGGCGGATATGTGCTTGCCAGGGACATGAAAGATATTTCCGTAGGAGATGTCCTGAGAGCGCTGGAAGGAAGCCTGGAACCGGTTGAATGTCCGGGGCTTTCGCCCGGAGACGGGTGTACGGCGGCTGACAGCTGTGTCACCAAATATGTATGGCAGAAAATTAATGACAGTATCAATAAAACGGTTGATGAAATAAAGCTGGATCAGCTTGTGGAAGAAAGCAGGCGTATGAACTGCGGCGATGCACCTTCACAGGCAGGATGCAAAAATTAGTACAGGAGGACAAGAAAATGAGTAAATTAATTTATCTGGATAATGCTGCGACAACAAAAACAGCTCCGGAAGTGGTGGAGGCTATGCTTCCATATTTTTCGGAGCATTACGGCAATCCGTCAAGTATTTATGGATTTGCTGCTGCAAATAAGGATGTGATCACGAAAAGCAGGGAAGAAATTGCATCAGTGATCGGTGCTCAGAGCAATGAAATTTATTTTACGGCGGGTGGTTCTGAGGCTGACAACTGGGCACTGAAGGCAACTGTGGAAGCCTACGGAAAAAAAGGAAAGCATATTATTACAAGTAAAATTGAACATCATGCGATTCTTCATACCTGTGAATACCTTCAGCAGCAGGGAGTGGAAGTCACTTATCTGGATGTGGATGAAAACGGCGTGGTAGACCTGGAACAGTTAAAAGCTTCAATCAGGGAAGATACGATACTGATTTCTATCATGTATGCAAATAACGAAATCGGCACGATCCAGCCGATTCGGGAAATAGGGAAGATTGCCCATGAACATGGAATTTTGTTCCACACGGATGCGGTTCAGGCATTCGGTCAGATTCCGATCGATGTAAATGAGTGCCACATTGATATGCTCAGTTCCAGCGGTCACAAGCTGAACGGTCCGAAAGGAATCGGTTTCCTTTATATCCGGAAGGGAGTAAAAATCCGTTCCTTTATCCACGGCGGTGCCCAGGAGAGAAAACGCCGCGCAGGTACGGAAAATGTTCCGGGAATCGTAGGGTTCGGGGCGGCAGCAGAGCGCGCAGAGAATACTATGCAGGAACGTATGGAAAAAGAGACAGAACTGAGAGATTATCTGATTGCCCGGATTGAAAAAGAGATTCCTTACTGCAGGCTGAACGGGGATAGGACAAAGCGTCTTCCGAACAATGTGAACTTCAGTTTTCGGTTTGTGGAAGGAGAGTCTCTGCTGATCATGCTGGATATGAAAGGAATCTGCGCTTCAAGCGGTTCTGCCTGCACATCAGGTTCCCTTGACCCGTCACATGTACTTCTGGCGATCGGGCTGCCTCACGAAATCGCACACGGTTCACTCAGGATGACACTGAGCGAAGAAACGACAAAAGAAGATTTGGACTATGTTGTGGAGTCTCTGAAAGAAATAGTAGGAACTTTGAGAAAGATGTCACCATTGTATGAGGATTTTATAAAGAAACAGAATAAATAAGATAATCAGGAGGAGATATAATATGTACTCAGAAAAAGTTATGGATCATTTCCAGCATCCAAGAAATGTAGGAGAAATTGAAAATGCCAGCGGTGTAGGAACTGTGGGCAATGCAAAATGTGGAGATATCATGAGAATATACCTGGATATTGATGAAAATCAGATCATCCGTGACGTGAAATTTAAAACTTTCGGGTGCGGTGCCGCTGTCGCCACAAGCAGTATGGCAACAGAGCTGGTGAAAGGGAAAAATATCCAGGAGGCCATGCAGATTACAAACAAAGCGGTTATGGAAGCACTGGACGGGCTTCCGCCGGTGAAAGTCCACTGTTCCCTTCTGGCAGAAGAAGCAATCCATGCTGCCCTGTGGGATTATGCAGAGAAAAACGGAATCAAAATCGAGGGGCTGGAAAAACCGAAATCTGATATCCATGAAGGAGAAGAAGAGGAAGAAGAGGAATATTAATGAGCAAAGTAGTAGTTGGAATGTCCGGCGGGGTGGATTCTTCCGTTGCCGCGTATCTCCTGAAAGAGCAGGGGTACGATGTTATCGGTGTCACCATGCAGATCTGGCAGGATGAAGAACAGGCCATACAGGAAGAAAACGGCGGATGCTGCGGCTTAAGCGCAGTGGATGATGCGAGACGGGTGGCTTCCGAACTGAAAATTCCGTATTACGTGATGAATTTCAAACAGGAATTCAAGACAAATGTGATTGATTACTTCGTGGAGGAATATCTGAACGGGCGGACGCCGAATCCTTGTATCGCCTGCAACCGCTATGTGAAATGGGAATCGCTCCTGTCGCGCAGCCTTGCTATCGGTGCAGATTATATTGCTACCGGACATTATGCGAGGATTGAACGTCTGGAAAACGGTCGTTATGCGGTCTGTCGTTCAAAAACACTTGCAAAAGACCAAACATATGCCCTCTATAATCTGACACAGGAGCAGTTAAGGCGCACTTTAATGCCGATTGGGGAATATGCCAAGGATGAAGTGAGGGCAATCGCTGAAAAAGCCGGGCTCCCTGTGGCTTCCAAACCGGACAGCCAGGATATCTGCTTCGTGCCTGACGGTGATTATGCGTCATATATAGAAAATACTGCGGGGAAAATCGTTCCGCAGGGAAATTTTGTGACGCCCGACGGCAGAATTTTAGGGAAACACAAAGGAATCACACATTATACGGTAGGCCAGCGCAAAGGTCTTGGGCTGGCGCTTGGTTATCCGGCATTTGTCCTGGAAATCCGTCCGCAGACCAATGAAGTGGTAATCGGGACACATGAAGAATCACTGGCGGATTCCTGCCGTGCGGGCAAGCTGAATTTTATGTCGGTTGAAGATCTAAGGAATCCGGTTGAAGCATTTGTCAAAATCCGTTACAATCACAAAGGAGTTCGCGCGGTTGTTGAGAGGACGGCGGAGGATGAGATTGTTTGCACATTTGCTGAACCACAGCGTGCGGTCACGCCGGGACAGGCTCTTGTGCTGTATGACAAAGACCGGGTGATGGGCGGAGGAACAATTATATGATAACCAGTGATTTTCACATGCATACGGCATTTTCCACAGACAGTAAGGCGACGGTAAAAAGTATGGTCGACTCTGCGATAGAAAAGGGTCTGCAGGCGGTCTGCATCACAGATCATTATGATGAAGATTTCCCGTTTTATGAAGAAATGGGAGAGGGGGCATTTACATTCGATCCGGAGAACTATTTTCGTGAATTGGAAGCCCTGAAAAATGAGTATGTCGGGAAAATTGACATCGGCATCGGAATTGAAACCGGGCTTCAGCCGCATCTCGGCCCGTTTTATAAAGGAATGACGGAGACATACCCTTTTGATTATGTCATCGGTTCAGTTCATGTGGTCAGAGGGACAGACCCCTATTTCGGAGAAATTTTCCGGGAAAACGGGGACGCATCCGGGTATCAGGAAACTTTTGAGGAGACAATCCGATGCCTGAAAAACACAGATGCTTTTGATGTGCTTGGGCACATTGATTATGTGGTGCGTTACGGAAAAGGCCGTGAAAAGGAATACTCTTACGAAAAATTCGCCCCTTATCTGGATGAAATCCTGAGACTGGTGATTCAGAAAGGGAAGGGAATCGAGCTGAATACTGCAGGCCTGAAATATGGCCTGGGGTTCTGCCATCCGCATCCGGATGTGCTCAGGCGTTACCGCGAATTGGGCGGAGAGATCATTACCGTCGGTTCCGATGCACACCGACCGGAGCATGTGGCATATGACTTCGGAAAAGCACAGGAAATTCTGGAATTATGCGGATTTCGGTATTATACGGAATTTCATGGACGAAGCCCTGTTTTTAAGAAAATATGATAATCATAATTCTCTCGGAAAAGAACGGGATTTTGGACAGGCAGTCCGTTGGCGATCATGAAAAAAATAGATTTAGGTCTTGAATTTTTGCCGCTCATTTAGTACAATGAAACTAGTTGATGAAACTTTAACAAAGAAATTGCGTTAAAGTCCAACATGCCATACTGTATCACAGTTAATAATTTAAACTTTAGGAGGAATTTTATCATGGCAGTAAAAGTTGCGATTAATGGATTTGGACGTATTGGACGTCTTGCATTCAGACAGATGTTCGGAGCAGAGGGATTTGAAATCGTTGCTATCAACGACCTGACATCCCCGAAGATGCTTGCTCACTTGTTGAAGTATGATTCTTCTCAGGGCAGATATGCTTTAGCTGACAAAGTAGAAGCAGGAGAGGATTCTATCGTTGTTGATGGTAAAGAGATTAAAATTTATGCAAAAGCTAACGCAGCAGAACTTCCTTGGGGAGAAATTGGTGTAGATGTAGTTCTGGAGTGTACAGGATTCTACACATCCAAGGCAAAAGCACAGGCTCATATCGATGCCGGTGCTAAGTATGTAGTAATTTCCGCTCCGGCTGGAAATGACCTTCCGACAATCGTTTACAATGTAAACCACGAGAAGTTGACCGCAGATGACAAGATCATCTCTGCTGCTTCCTGTACAACAAACTGTCTTGCACCGATGGCTAAGGCTCTGAACGACCTGGCTCCGATCAAGTCCGGTATCATGTGCACAATCCACGCTTACACAGGCGACCAGATGACTCTTGACGGACCGCAGAGAAAAGGCGATCTGAGAAGATCACGTGCAGCAGCAGTTAATATTGTACCGAACAGCACAGGTGCTGCAAAAGCAATCGGTCTTGTTATTCCGGAACTGAACGGAAAACTGATCGGATCTGCTCAGCGTGTTCCTACTCCGACAGGATCAACAACAATTCTGACAGCAGTAGTAGAAGGAACAGTTACAGTTGATGAAATCAATGCAGCTATGAAAGCAGCTTCTAACGAGTCCTTCGGATACAACACGGATGAGATCGTATCCAGCGATATCGTAGGAATGACATATGGTTCTCTGTTTGATGCAACACAGACGATGGTACTTCCGCTTGAAAACGGAACAACAGAGGTTCAGGTTGTTTCATGGTATGACAATGAGAATTCTTACACAAGCCAGATGGTAAGAACAATCAAACACTTCGGAACATTAATGTAATCTGAACGGGGAATATTGAACGGATTTTAATTAATTCGGAAATAGACTCACAAAGGGTCCGGTCTTAAAAGGACCGGACCCTTTTACTATCCTGGTACTTCTGTATAGTTCCGGGATATCTTCTCACTTTTATATTTCAATAGGGAGGCAATACAATGCTTAATAAAAAATCAGTAGATGATATCAATGTAAAGGGCCAGAGAGTCCTTGTAAGATGCGACTTTAACGTTCCGTTGATCGATGGAAAAATAACAGACGAGAACCGTCTTGTAGCAGCTCTTCCGACAATCAAGAAGCTGGTAGCTGACGGCGGAAAGATTATCCTTTGCTCACACCTTGGAAAGCCGAAGGGAGAGCCGAAGCCGGAACTGTCTCTTGCACCGGTAGCAGTAAGATTATCCGAACTGCTCGGACAGGAGGTAAAATTTGCAGCTGATCCGGAAGTTGTAGGACCAAATGCCAAAGCAGCAGTTGAAGCTATGAACGATGGAGACATCATTCTTCTTGAAAGCACACGTTACAGAAAAGAAGAGACAAAGAACGGCGAGGAATTCAGCAAAGAACTGGCTTCCCTGTGTGATGTGTTTGTAAACGATGCATTCGGAACAGCTCACAGAGCACACTGCTCAAATGTTGGTGTTACACAGTTTGTTGACACAGCAGTTGTAGGATACCTGATGCAGAAGGAAATTGATTTCCTCGGAAATGCAGTAAACAATCCGGAAAGACCTTTCGTTGCAATTCTCGGCGGAGCAAAAGTTTCCAGCAAGATTTCTGTTATCGAGAACCTGCTTGACAAGGTAGATACACTTATCATCGGCGGCGGAATGTCCTATACATTCAGCAAAGCTCAGGGTGGAAACGTTGGTAATTCCCTTCTGGAAGCTGACTACTGCCAGTATGCTCTTGACATGATCAAGAAAGCAGAAGACAAAGGTGTAAAACTTCTTCTTCCGGTTGATAATGTAATCGCAGATGCATTTTCAAATGATGCTAATACAGATATCGTTGCTACAGGCGAAATCCCGGACGGATGGCAGGGACTTGACATCGGACCGGAGACAGCAAAACTGTATGCAGAGACTGTAAAAGATGCTAAGACAGTTGTATGGAACGGACCGATGGGAGCATTCGAGATGCCGAAATTCGCAGCAGGTACAGAAGCAGTTGCAAAAGCACTTGCAGAGACAGATGCTGTAACGATCATCGGAGGCGGCGATTCTGCAGCAGCAGTAAACCAGCTCGGATACGGCGACAAGATGACACACATCTCAACAGGCGGCGGGGCATCCCTCGAATTCCTTGAAGGAAAAGAACTTCCGGGCGTAGCAGCAGCTAACGATAAGTAAAAGCTTAGTGCGGGACATGCCTAAGCGATATATAATACTACAATTTAAAACAGATTAAGGAGACCATTACAATGGCAAGAAAGAAAATTATTGCAGGAAACTGGAAGATGAACAAAACACCAAGTGAGGCAGTCGCTCTTGTAGAAGAACTGAAACCACTTGTTGCTAATGACGAAGTTGATGTTGTATTCTGCGTACCGGCAATCGATATCGTACCGGTTGTTCAGGCAGCAGCAGGCAGCAATATTCAGGTTGGTGCTGAGAATATGTATTTTAAAGAGAGCGGAGCTTACACAGGTGAGATTTCTCCTCTGATGCTTGTAGATGCAGGCGTTAAGTATGTTGTACTCGGACATTCTGAAAGAAGAGACTACTTCGGTGAGACAAATGAAGATGTCAACAAGAAAGTGCTGAAAGCATTTGAGCATGGTCTTACACCGATTATGTGCTGCGGCGAGACTCTGGAACAGAGAGAGCAGGGCGTAACAATGGATTTCATTCGTCAGCAGGTCAAAGTCGGATTCCAGAATGTAACAGCAGACCAGGCTAAAGCAGCAGTTATCGCTTACGAGCCAATCTGGGCTATCGGAACAGGAAAGACAGCTACAACAGAGCAGGCACAGGAAGTTTGTGCAGGAATCCGTGCATGTATCGCAGAGATTTATGATGAAGCAACAGCAGAAGCAATCCGCATCCAGTACGGCGGATCTGTAAATGCTGCAACAGCTCCTGAACTCTTCGCACAGCCGGATATCGACGGCGGTCTGGTAGGCGGAGCATCCCTCAAAGCTGATTTCGGAAAGATTGTGAATTATAAATAATCTAATTGACTTTGTTTATTCTAACAGGTAAGGTATTCTTAAACACCACAAAATGCATGATATCATTACAAGATGAAATGCGTTTTGTGGTGTTTTGTGATGCTGTCAGTAATATTTGATTACCTTTACAATGAATCAAATAATACGCATTCATAGAACTTCCGCCTGCATCATTATGAATAAAAATTCCTACTGGATTTTTCCCGCGTTTACCTGCAGTTCCATTACTCGTACTCATATTTATTTTCTCTCATTTAATCTCAAAGGACAGGGTCAGCTCTCTTTTACAGAGGTTATATACCACTCCGCTCACACAGTTAATATTCTATCTGCAATTGTATTTCTGATTCCGTCAGCTTTGTTCTTTATCTTTTTAGGTCTGCTCTGCGTCAGATGAAGAGACAGTAGCAGCAAACATTTCCATCTGGAGACATCGTGTGAAACTTTCTTTTAGAAACAGCAAAAGATGTTTGCAAAAAGAAAGAAAAGAATGTACAATAGTGGGTGGAATATCATACAATCGTAAAGGAGAAGAACAATGAGCAAAAAACCAACCGTATTGATGATTTTAGATGGATATGGATTAAATGAAAATACAACCGGTAATGCTGTCGCTGAAGGCAATACACCGGTTATGGACAAGCTGATGGCTGAATGCCCTTTCGTTAAGGGGAATGCAAGCGGACTTGCAGTTGGACTTCCGGACGGACAGATGGGTAACTCTGAAGTAGGTCATCTGAATATGGGGGCAGGAAGAATCGTATATCAGGATCTTACAAAGATTACCAAGGCCATCCAGGATGGAGGTTTCTTTGAGAATAAAGCACTTCTTGCAGCCTGTGAGAATGTGAAGGCAAATGATTCCGCACTTCATATGTACGGACTCGTTTCTGACGGTGGTGTCCACAGTCATCTGGAGCACATTTTCGGTCTTCTGGAGTTGGCGAAGAGACAGGGGCTTGAAAAGGTTTATGTACACTGCTTCCTGGACGGACGTGATACTCCTCCGGCATCAGGAAAAGAGTACGTTGAGCAGCTGGAAGCAAAGATGAAAGAACTTGGTGTCGGCAAGGTTGCAAGCGTTATGGGACGTTATTATGCGATGGACAGAGATAATCGCTGGGATCGTGTGGAGAAGGCATATAATGCGCTGGTAAAAGGCACTGGTGAGACAACAGAGTCTGCTCCGGCAGGAATTCAGGTTTCTTATGATGCAGAAGTGACAGATGAGTTTGTTCTTCCGACTGTTGTAGTAGAGGACGGCAAGCCGGTAGCTACAATCAAGGATAATGACTCAATCATTTTCTTTAATTTCCGTCCGGACAGAGCCCGCGAAATAACAAGAACGTTCTGTGATGATGAATTTACAGGATTTGACAGAGGTGAACGTATCCATACAACGTATGTATGCTTTACAGAATATGATGTGACTATTCCGAACAAACAGGTTGCATTCGTAAAAGAAGAAATCACAAATACTTTTGGTGAATTCCTTGCGGCAAACGGACTGAAGCAGGCAAGAATCGCCGAGACAGAGAAGTATGCACATGTAACATTTTTCTTCAACGGCGGCGTGGAAGCACCGAATGAAGGTGAAGACAGGATTCTTGTGAAATCCCCGAAGGTTGCAACTTATGACCTGAAACCAGAGATGAGCGCTTATGAAGTATGTGACAAATTGACAGGTGCGATCCGTTCCGGCGAGTATGATGTGATTATTATCAACTTTGCGAATCCGGACATGGTCGGCCACACGGGAGTTGAAGCTGCAGCAATTAAAGCTATTGAGGCAGTGGATGAATGTGTCGGAAAAGCTGTTGAGGCAATTAAGGAAGTTGATGGTCAGATGTTCATCTGTGCGGATCATGGAAATGCAGAGCAGTTGATTGACGAAGAGACCGGAGAACCGTTTACGGCGCATACCACAAATCCGGTTCCGTTCATCCTTGTGAATGCAGACCCGGCTTACTCTTTAAGAGAAGGCGGATGCCTTGCAGACATCGCTCCGACATTGATCGAGCTGATGGGTCTGGAACAGCCGAAAGAAATGACAGGAAAATCTTTGCTTGTTAAATAAAAATATGAAAGAAATTGAGGCGGCGTGAAATGCAAACATATTTTTCATGCCGCCTTTTAAATTCATGACAATAGAATTCTCGCGAAGTGTGGATTCTATTGTTTAAAGAAAATCTATCATCATCAGTGGGCGAAAGGATGTATTCCGTATGGAAGGCAAACCGGAAGTGATTTTTTATATACCGGTCTCTCCGGACGTCATTTCCTAACAGTTTACTTTGCAATCTTATAATTAAGGGTTGACATTTGCAAAGAGAACGATTATAGTGTTTCTGTACAGAACTACTAACAAAATCAAATGATTCCGGAGAGTGATATGTGGTGGATGAGCAGAGATTTGTAGAATATTTGCAGCATTTTGGCCTGACAAGGCAGGAAGCAGTTCTTTATCAGAAGCTCCTTCTTCATGGAAAACAGACAGGGTATGAACTTTCCAAAGAGACAGGTATTTCCCGCTCAAATGTATATGGAGCATTATCGGTACTTGCAGAAAAGGGCGCTGCTTATGTGATGGAAGGGTCGCCGAAAAAATATATTCCTGTGAAACTTGAGGAATTTTGTGAGAATTGTATCTGCCGCATGAAGGAGGAAAAAGATTGGATGATTGCGAATCTTCCGGGAGAGAAGATTGTGGAAGAGGGGTATATAACCATCGAAGGGGAAGCTAATATCCGAGATAAAGTGAAGAATCTTCTCAGGAGTGCGGAAGAGAGGGTTTACATTTCCTGTACGGCAGAACTGCTGGAGCTGTTCTCCGGAGATATCCGGGAACTGGCGGAAAAGAAGCGGAAAGTCGTGATTATTACCGATGCGGATGTTTCTTTTACAGGCTGCATGATTTATATCAGTGAAGAGAAAGGCAGACAGATTGGGATTATCGCAGATTCAAAGTTTGTGCTTTCGGGAGAATACGGAGAGGGCAGTATGAATACCTGTCTGTATTCCGGACAGAAGAATTTCGTAATGTTATTTAAAACGGCTTTGGCCAACGAGATAAAATTAATTACACTTAGCAAAGGAGAACAATAATATGAGCAAAACACCGTTTGTGACGAAAGAGCAGTTGGATGAGATTACAAAATTATATCCGACACCGTTTCATTTGTACGATGAAAAAGGAATCCGTGAAAATGTAAAGGCATTGAAAAAAGCATTTTCCTGGAATCCGGGATATAAAGAATATTTTGCGGTAAAAGCAACACCAAACCCGTTCCTGATAGACATTTTAAGGGAATATGGATGCGGATGTGACTGCTCCTCCTATACAGAATTGATGCTTTCCGAAGCGATAGGTGCAACGGGGGCGGATATTATGTTTTCTTCTAATGACACACCGGCAGAGGAATTTATATATGCGGATAAGCTGGGTGCAATTATTAATCTGGATGATTTTACCCATATTGATTTTCTTGAAAAAACTATCGGACATATCCCGGAAACGATAAGCTGCCGTTATAATCCGGGCGGACTGTTTAAAATCAGCAATGATATAATGGATAATCCGGGGGATGCAAAATATGGAATGACAACTGAGCAGTTGTCAGAGGCGTTCAAGGTTCTGAAGGAAAAAGGAGCAAAGGAATTCGGAATCCATGCATTTCTGGCAAGCAATACGGTGACAAACGAATATTATCCCCTTCTTGCGAAAATTCTGTTTAAACAGGCAGTGAAACTCCAGAAGGAGACAGGGGTACACATCAGGTTTATCAATCTTTCCGGCGGAATCGGCATTCCGTATAAGCCGGATCAGGAGCCGAATGATATCTATGCGATCGGCGAAGGTGTCCGTCAGGTATATGAGGAGGTTCTCGTGCCGGCGGGAATGGGTGATGTAGAGATTTATACAGAATTAGGACGTTATATGACAGGACCGTACGGCTGTCTGGTTACAACTGCAATTCATGAAAAGCATACACACAAAGAATACATCGGCGTGGATGCCTGTGCGGTAAATCTGATGCGCCCGGCGATGTATGGGGCATATCACCACATTACTGTAATGGGGAAAGAAAATCTTCCGTGTGACCACAAATATGATGTTACAGGCTCACTGTGTGAGAATAATGATAAATTTGCGATCGACAGAATGCTCCCGAAGATTGATAAAGGTGATTATCTTGTGATACATGATACCGGAGCACACGGCTTTGCGATGGGATATAATTATAACGGAAAGCTGAAATCAGCCGAGATTCTACTGAAGGAAGACGGAAGTGCAAAGCTGATAAGACGGGCTGAAACCCCTTCAGACTATTTTGCGACGTTCGACTGTTTTGAAATCGGAAAAAAATTGATAAAAAAATAAAAAGTATTGCAAAATAAATAGTGTTATGCTAAAATATATCTCGGCTTGAAAAAGATTTTTTTCAAGCCGATTAAGCGGATGTGGCGGAATGGCAGACGCACAAGACTCAAAATCTTGCGGGGGTGACTTCGTGTGGGTTCAAGTCCCACCATCCGCACTGAACAAAAAGTACCGGAATCCTTAAAATAAAGGGTTTGCGGTATTTTTTGTTTTCAATTTTTTTAACTTGACAAATCTGCGACATGATGATATTCTTACAAAGCTGTTAGCAGCCGCTAACTTTTGTGAGCGGCTGCTGTTTTTAAGACTAATGGTTAGTAAATTCTAACTACGAACGATAATAATACCGACGGAATGGATGGAGAAGGAAAATGATGATTAATAAACGGCTGATCGGGACGGTCGGCGAAAGCAAAAAATATATTGCCGGAAATGTGGTGATGCAGTGGATTTCTCTTCTGGCAAACATTATTATGATGGCAAGCCTTACAAGCCTGCTGGCGAAGCTTTTTGAGCGGACTGCCGGAAAAAAAGATTTTATCTCTGTGGCAATTGTCGCTCTGGTGGCGGCTGTGATTCGTTTCTTATGTACGACCGGCGCTTCCCGTATGGCATATCTTTCATCAAAGTCTGTGAAAAAGAAATTGCGCAGGCTGATTTATGAAAAACTTCTTCGGCTTGGGGCTTCTTATAACGAACAGGTGAAGACTTCGGAAGCTGTGCAGGTCGCGGTGGAAGGTGTTGATCAGCTTGAAACCTATTTTAGCTCTTATCTGCCGCAGTTTTTTTACGCGGTGCTGGCCCCTCTGACATTGTTTGTTGTTCTTGCTTTTGTAAATCTTCCCTGTGCTGTTGTCCTGCTGATATGTGTTCCGCTGATCCCTGTGGCGATTGCGGCGGTACAGACATGGGCAAAGAAGCTGCTTGCGAAATATTGGGGGCAATACACGGCACTTGGCGATACCTTCCTGGAAAATCTTCAGGGGCTTACTACATTGAAGATTTATCAGGCTGACGGGTTTAAGAACAGGGAAATGAATGAAGAATCCGAAAAGTTCCGGCGCATTACGATGAAAGTACTGACTATGCAGCTGAATTCCATTGCCATCATGGATCTGATTGCCTACGGTGGGGCAGCCCTGGGCGTGATCATGGCATCCATGCAGTTTAGGGCAGGAAAAGTATCCCTTGCCGGCTGTCTGCTGATCATTTTACTTTCCGCTGATTTCTTCATTCCGATGCGTCTGCTGGGTTCTTTCTTCCATATTGCGATGAACGGCATGGCGGCAAGTGATAAAATTTTCCGCCTTCTGGATCTGCCTGAAGTTGAGAAAAAAACAGAGAATGTTCCCGGGGATTGCACGATAAAATGTTCCGGTCTGTGTTTTTCTTATGAGAAAGACCGTGAAATTCTGCACGGGATAAATATGGTATTTCCGATGGGGAGCTTTACTTCTGTTGTCGGGGAAAGCGGATGCGGAAAATCGACAATCTCTGCAATTCTGATGGGAAGGAATAAAGGTTACACCGGTTCGGTGACAGTCGGCGGCGTGGAGCTTTCAGAGTTTTCAGAGCAAAGCCTTATGGAAAGCTTTACCTACATCAGTCACCAGAGCTATCTGTTTAAAGGAACGGTACGTGACAACCTTTTGATGGGATGTCCTGCGGCTTCGGATGATAAACTCTGGGAGGTGCTTGAGAGAGTCAATCTGGCCATGTTCCTGAAGAGCGAAAAAGGGCTAGATACACTTCTTTCGGAAAAAGCTTCTAATCTTTCGGGAGGTCAATGTCAGAGACTTGCATTGGCACGGGCCTTGCTCCATGACAGTCCGGTTTATATTTTTGATGAAGCGACCTCCAATATTGATATGGAGAGTGAAAATGTCATTATGCGGGAAATATATGACCTTGCCCGTACCAGGACAGTGATTTTGATTTCCCACCGTCTTGCCAATGTGGCCGGCTCGGATAACATTTATGTAATGGAGACAGGCAACATTGTAGAAAGCGGGACTCATGAAGAGCTGCTGAAAGAAAATGGAATTTATGCAAAGCTGTGGAATACACAGCAGAATCTTGAGAATTATGGAAAGGAAGGTGAAACGGCGTGAAGAGAAGGAGTGGTTTTACTGTTATGATGCGGCTTGCCGGTCTTGTGAAGCCTCTTGCCGGTTATATGGTTCTGGCAATTCTGATGGGGCTTGCCGGGCATCTTTGTGCCGCTTATATTACGGTGGCCGGCGGATATGCTGCCGCCCAACTGCTTAATATTGATACACCTTTTACATTGACGATACTTTTTGTCAGCGTCTGTGCGGCGGCATTGCTCCGCGGTGTCCTGAGATATGCTGAACAGGCATGCAACCATTACATTGCATTCAAGCTGCTGGCTTTGATCCGTGATAAAGTGTTCCGGGCATTACGGAAATTGTGTCCGGCAAAGCTGGAAGGGAAGGATAAGGGAGATTTGATATCCGTGATTACTTCGGATATTGAGCTTCTGGAAGTCTTCTATGCACATACTATTTCTCCCGTTGTGATCGCCCTTTTGTTTTCCTCTTTGCTCTCTTTGTTTGTCGGAAGCTTCCATGTGGTTCTAGGAGAAATCGCATTGGCAGCGTATGTTACAGTCGGAGTAATTATTCCGATTGTAGTTTCAAAGCTCAGCGGAGATGACGGAATGAAATTCCGGACAAAATCAGGACAGCTGTCCGGTTTTGTTCTTGACAGCCTGAGAGGACTGCCGGAGATCCAACAGTATGGCAGAGGAGCAGAAAGGCTGAAGATGATGAATGAACAGACAGATGCCCTTGCCGCAGAGGAAGAGAGGATGAAACGTACCGCAGGAAGAAATACTGCAGTCACGAATACCGTAATCCTTATGTTTGATTTCATCATGCTTTTTACGTCCGCATTTCTTTATCAGAAAGGGCAGGTGGATTTCCCGGGGGTATTGATTCCGGTCATCGCCCTGATGAGTTCATTCGGGCCGGTTGTTGCTCTTGCAAATCTGGGAAGTACGCTGCAAAATACCTTCGCGGCAGGAAATCGCGTGCTGGATATTCTGGATGAAACACCGGTCACAGAAGAAATCAGGGGACAGGAAGAAATCGGATTTTCCGGTGCCTCAGTGGAACAAGTCACTTTTTCCTATGGAAATGAAATGATTCTTGATAATATATCTGTGGAAATTCCCCAGGGTTCAGTCGTAGGGATAGTAGGAAAAAGCGGAAGCGGGAAATCTACGCTGCTGAAACTGCTGATGCGTTTCTGGAATGTTCAGAAGGGAAATGTGAAAATTTCAGGGACAGATGTAGGAAAAATCAATACGGAAAATCTTCGTGACATGGAGAGTTTCGTCACACAGGAAACTCATTTATTCTACGACAGTATCCGGAATAATCTTCGGATCGCAAAACTGGATGCGACAGATGAACAGATACAGGAAGCCTGCAGAAAAGCTTCTGTTCATGATTTTATTATGAGCCTGCCTCAAGGGTACGATACGCCGGTCGGTGAACTTGGAGATACTCTTTCCGGCGGGGAGCGGCAGCGGCTGGGGCTTGCAAGAGCGTTTTTGCATGATGCTCCTTTTATGCTGCTTGATGAACCGACCAGCAATCTTGACAGTCTGAACGAGGCTGTGATTCTCAAATCGCTGCATGAAGAGAGGGATGAGAAAACAGTGGTGCTGGTGTCACACCGTCAGTCCACCATGAGAATTGCCGATGTCATTTACCGGGTCGGACACGGACGTATGAGTTGACAAAAATCGGAGGTATGAAAATTGAGGATGAAAAAAGCATTATATATCATATTAGGCTGTATAAGCCTTGGATTCGGAGCCGTTGGAGCTGTGCTTCCGCTTCTCCCGTCATTTCCGTTTCTGCTTCTGTCGGCATTTTGCTTTGCAAGAAGCTCAGACAGGCTGTATCGTTGGTTTACAGGAACAAAGCTTTATCAAAATAACCTTGAGACATATGTGAACGGGCAGGGGATGACTCGGAAAACAAAAATACGCATCATGGTGACGGTGACCCTTCTGATGTCTGTCGGATTTTTTATGATGCACCGTGTGCCGCAGGGACAGGCCGTCCTTGTCTGCGTATGGGTCTTCCATCTGATTTATTTTACATTCCGGGTGAAAACCTATAATTCGAGTCTTGCACGAAATGACTGTACGGACTATAATAATCAGGAACATAACAGGAATATAAAGAGGTAAGAATTATGAGTATAAGAATTGGTATTTTAGGTTATGGAAATCTCGGAAGAGGAGTAGAGTGTGCGGTAAAGCAGAATCCTGATATGGAAGTTGCCGCTGTATTTACAAGAAGAAATCCGGAAGATATTAAGATCCTGACAGAAGGAGCGGCTGTATGCAATATCAAGGATGTTTCCGAATGGAAGGATAAAATTGATGTTATGATTCTTTGCGGCGGAAGTGCTACAGATTTGCCAAAGCAGTCTCCGGAGTTTGCGGAAATGTTCAATATTGTGGACAGCTTTGATACTCATGCGAAGATTCCGCAGCATTTTGCAAATGTCGACGAGGCGGCCAAGAAAGGCGGAAATGTTGCGATTATTTCCGTTGGCTGGGATCCGGGAATGTTTTCCCTGAACAGAATGTATGCAAGCGCTATTCTTCCGGAAGGAAAGGATTATACATTCTGGGGCAAGGGCGTAAGCCAGGGACACTCGGATGCAATCCGCAGGATTGACGGTGTAAGGAATGCAAAACAGTACACAATTCCGGTGGAGGCTGCCCTGGAAGCTGTAAGAAACGGAGAGAACCCGGAACTTACGACCCGTCAGAAGCATCTCAGAGAATGTTTTGTTGTGCTGGAAGATGGTGCAGATGCGGCAAGAGTTGAGAATGAGATCAAGACAATGCCGAATTATTTTGCCGATTACGACACGACTGTCCATTTTATCAGTGAAGAAGAGCTGGAAGCAAATCACAGCGGAATTCCTCACGGCGGGTTTGTGCTCAGAAGCGGGAAAACCGGATGGAATGGTGAGAACTCACATCTGATCGAATATAGTTTGAAGCTGGATTCAAATCCGGAATTTACATCTTGTGTCATCGCCGCGTATGCAAGAGCTGCTTACCGCCTTTCAAAAGAGGGACAGAGCGGCTGCAAGACAGTGTTTGATATCGCACCTGCGTATTTAAGTGCAAAAGACGGGGCACAGCTTCGTGCAGAGATGCTGTAATAAATGAATAGCAAAATGAAGAAACAGGCATTCCATGTGCCTGTTTTCCTTATTCATGACAATAGAATTCCCACGAAGCGTGGATTCTATTGTTGATAGAAGAAAAGAAAGTGGTATGGACTATGATTCGGTTGATTGCGTTTGATCTGGATAATACTCTGGCAGGCCTGGGAGAAGGAATCTGCCCGGAGAATCTGGAACGGTTAAAGAAAATAGAAAGCAAAGGTGTGATGATTGCAGTCTGCTCGGGAAAACCGGTGGATTATCTCTGCGGTTTCATGCGGCAGGCAGGCCTTAAGGATGCAGTCCTGGTCGGAGAAAACGGTGCGGTGATTCAGTTTGGAGTCGGACTGCCGCCCGACCGGTTTTATATACTTCCATATTCCGAGGCGGCAAAAGAGTCCCTTGCGTTTATAAAAAATAAAATTTCCGGATTATTCCCGCATATCTGGTTTCAGCCAAATCTGACGGGGGTAACGCCTTTCCCTGAAAATGCAGAGGAATTTGAAGGAATTTCAGGATTTCTGGAAAAACATAAGCAGGAGTTTACAGATGTCGGGGTTTACCGGCATATAGATTCTTTTGATATTGTGCCAAAAGGGATTGATAAGAAAAAGGGTCTGGAATATCTGGTAGAGCTGACAGGAATATTGCCGGAGGAAACAGTGGCTGTCGGTGACGGCGTTAATGACTATCCGATGTTTGAATTTGCCGGTTATTCAGTCGGGATCAATCTGAAAGACACCACAAAAGCAGATAGTAATTTCGGGACGGTTACCGAAGCACTGGATCATTTATTATCTTTGCTTCAGCAATAATACCGGACTGCAGGGCAGAAGTTACCATGATTTCTGCCTGCGAAGCCCGTTACATATATATGATCCCACATCTGATATAAAAGAAACTCAGAACATCTCAGTCAGATCGGTGATTTTGCGGATTCTGACTTTTGCTTCCGGCACATCTCCGAAACCGTATTCCGCAAAAATGAACGGGATGCCGGCCTTTCTGCAGGCATCCGCGTCCCCCTGTGTGTCGCCCACATATACCGCATCTTTTAATCCGTTGCGTTCCATCAGGGTACGGATAGTCTCATCTTTTTCCGTCCCGGTCTGTCCGAAACAGAGAAAATCTTTTACGTATGGTTCCAGATGGTATGTTTTCAATAATACTTCGATATAACCACGCTGGCAGTTGCTGACGATGAAAAGTCGGGTGCGCCCTGACAGCTCCTGAAAAGTTTCGGTTACGCCTTCATAGAGTGTTCCCGGTTTTTGCTCCAGAAGCTTGTTTTCATATTCAAAACAGTATTCCCCGATCTGCTTTTGTTCCTGGAGGGACAGTTCCGGGAAAAGCGCCTCACAGATTTCATCCATGGTTTTCCCGAACAGCTTCATCAAAGATGCTCTGTCCAGTGTGATGTTAAGATTTGTTTTTTTGTGAATCGCATAATTCCATGCTTCTGCCACAGAGTCTACAGAATCCCATAAAGTACCGTCAACGTCAAATATAATCCCGTCCATCTGATATTCCTCATTTTCATTTGTTTTAAAATAGTTTGTATAAATAGTTGTTTGTGATAAAGTCCCGGATTTTCAATTCGGCTCGGGACGGCATTCAGTATAACATAAAATATCCCTTTTAAAAAGAAGTTTTTTAGTGTATACTGATTGGAGATTAAAGGAGAGGTTGCCATGAGTGAAAAAATTGTTTTGATTGACGGGCACAGTATTCTGAACCGGGCATTTTACGGCGTTCCGGATCTGACAAATGCAGAAGGACTGCATACGAATGCGATTTACGGATTTTTAAATATCATGTTTAAAATACTTGACGAGGAAAAACCGGAGTATCTGACGGTTACGTTCGATGTCCATGCACCTACATTCCGCCATGAAATGTATGCGGAATATAAAGGAACACGGAAACCGATGGCGGAGGAGCTTAGGCAGCAGGTTCCGGTCATGAAGGAAGTCCTGCAGGCGATGAATATTAAAATTATTGAACAGGCCGGCCTTGAGGCGGATGACCTGCTGGGAACCATTTCCCACATCTGTGAAGAGAAGGGACTTGAGGTTTCTATTATTTCCGGTGACAGGGATACGCTGCAGCTTGCCACGGAAAAGGTGAAGATCCGGATACCGAAGACGAAGCAGGGGCGGACTGAAGTGGAAGATTATCTGGCTGTTGATGTTAAAGAGAAGACAGGTGTCACGCCGGTTGAGTTTATTGATATGAAAGCCCTGATGGGAGATGCTTCCGATAATATCCCGGGAGTGCCGGGAATCGGGGAGAAGACTGCAGCGAAGATTATTATGGAATATGGCTCTATTGAAAATGCCTATGCTCATGCGGACGAACTGAAGCCTTCCAGGGCAGGGAAGAATCTGAAGGAGTTCTGGGAGCAGGCGGTCTTAAGCAAGACGCTTGCCACGATCGATACGCACGCAGAAATTGATTTTGATATTGAAAAGGCCCGTTACGGCAATCCGTATACAAAAGAAGCCCACGATTATTTTCAGCGCCTTCAGTTTAAAAACCTGCTTTCCAGATTTGATACAAAATTGACGGAAAATAGGATTGAGGAGAGTTTCAGGGAAATAACAGAGAAGTCTGAGATTGCCCGCATCTTTAGAGAAGCAAGGCAGTCAGGTATTGTTGGTGCGGCACTTTCAGAAGATGCAGGAAATATACTGCCTCTGTTCGCACATGATTCCGGTTACGGCAGAATTGCTCTTGCATACGGGCAGGACAAGATTTATTCGATCCCCTGCGATATGGATGTAGATATGGATTATCTGTTGTCAGAGCTGAAGGAGACGGCGGATACAGTGGATACCTTTGTCATGTTTGACCTGAAGAAATACCTGCATCTGATTCCGGTATCGTGCCGGGAACATTGTTTTGACGCGACTGTGGCTGCATATCTTTTAAATCCTCTGAAAAATGATTACACATTTGAAGATGTCGCAAGAGAGCATCTGAACCTGCTGATCGATGAAAAGACAGATGCTGCGGCGAAAGCATGCTATGAGGCTTATACGGCATTTGCTTCCCGCGGTGTTCTGAAAGAAAAGCTGGAAGAGAGCGGAATGTACAGCCTGTTTACAGAAATAGAGATGCCGCTTGTGTTCACACTGTTTGATATGGAGCAGGCAGGAGTCAGGGTGGAAGGCGAGGCGTTAAAAGTTTACGGAGAGCAGCTTGGAAGCCGGATAGCGGAGCTGGAATCTGAAATTTATGAATTGGCCGGAGAGAAGTTTAACATCAATTCGCCGAAACAGCTTGGTGTGATACTTTTTGAGCATATGGGGCTTAAAGGCGGGAAAAAAACGAAGACAGGATATTCCACTGCGGCAGATGTGTTGGAAAAGCTTGCTCCGGATAATCCCATTGTGGCAAAGATTCTGGAATACCGGACGCTCGCAAAGCTGAAATCTACCTATGCAGACGGGCTGATCAGCTACATCGGTAAAGACGGTCGGATTCACGGAAAGTTTAATCAGACCATCACGGCGACCGGAAGAATCAGCAGCACAGAACCGAACCTGCAGAATATCCCGGTAAGGATGGAACTGGGAAGGCTGATCAGAAAAGTATTTGTACCGCAGGAAGGATATGTATTCCTGGATGCGGATTATTCACAGATCGAGCTGCGTATCCTGGCCCATTGTTCCGGTGACGCACAGCTTATACAGGCTTACCGTGAGGCGAGGGATATCCACAGGATGACTGCTTCCCAGGTGTTCCACGTTCCGTTTGATGAAGTGACAGATCTGCAGAGACGCAATGCCAAGGCGGTCAATTTCGGAATCGTGTATGGAATCAGTTCTTTTGGGCTGAGCCAGGATCTTAGCATTTCCAGAAAGGAAGCGGCTCAGTATATTGAAAATTATTTTGAGACTTATCCGGGAATCAAGAGGTTTCTGGATGAGCAGGTGGCTCATGCGAAAGAGAAGGGGTATGTTGAGACGCTTTTTGGCAGGAGAAGGCCGGTCCCCGAGCTGAAATCCAGCAATTTCGCACAGCGGAGTTTCGGGGAACGGGTCGCAATGAATGCACCGATCCAGGGAACGGCTGCGGACATTATCAAAATCGCTATGATCGGCGTGGACAGGGAATTAAAGGAACGAAAGCTGAAGTCCCGTCTGATCCTGCAGGTTCATGATGAACTTCTGATCGAGACGGCGCAGGATGAGATCGAGACTGTGACGGAGCTTCTTAAGCGTCAGATGGAACAGGCGGCATCCCTGCAGGTTCCGCTGATTGCGGAGGTACACTCCGGGTCAAGCTGGTATGAGGCAAAATAAATGAAAGTAATCGGGATTACAGGCGGGGTGGGCTGCGGAAAAAGTGCTGTGCTTGATTTTCTGGAAAGGGAGTACAAAGCCTGCATCTGCCAGTTAGATGAAGTGGCAAAATTGCTGCAGAAAAGAGGAGAAGCATGCTT
The DNA here is from genome assembly GCA_004556565.1 of Lachnospiraceae bacterium. Taxonomy (GTDB): domain Bacteria; phylum Bacillota; class Clostridia; order Lachnospirales; family Lachnospiraceae; genus Schaedlerella. Next base: position 57,060 of record SFGN01000005.1, read on the forward strand.
CTTGCCGATCGTAAATCTTTTTGGAAAAGGAATAATCGGCGAGGGCGGGGAACTGGACCGGAAAGCTATTGCACAGATAGTGTTTTCTGACAAAGATAAATTACAAAAACTAAATGAAATTGTCCATCCGGAGGTCTATCGGTGGGTCGTGGAGGATATTGCACGAAAACGGGAAGAAGGGATTTTGTTCTATGTCATTGAAGCAGCCCTGCTTCCGTCAGCAGGCTATGAATCAGTCTGCGATGAAATGTGGTATATTTACGCAGACGAACCGATACGGAGAAAACGTCTGAAAAACGCCCGCGGATATACGGATGAACGGATTACAAATATGATAAAATGTCAGCCGGACGAGGCAGTATTCTGCAGAACCTGCAGTGCCGTCATCGACAACAGCGGGGCATTTGAAGAAACAAAGAGACAGATAGGAGAGTTGCTATGAGGATGTGCAGCATTGCCAGCGGAAGCAGCGGCAACTGTATTTATGTAGGAAGTGACCATACCCATCTTCTGGTGGATGCGGGAATCAGCAAAAAACGGATAGAAGAGGGGTTGAAGGCACTGGAAATCAAAGGGGAAGAGCTGAACGGGATTCTTGTGACCCATGAGCATATCGACCATATACAAGGGCTTGGCGTATTCAGCAGGAAATATGAAATCCCCATATATGCGACACAGGGGACAATAGAAGGAATCCGGGCATATGTGAGCCTGGGGAAAATGCCGGAAGGGCTGCTTTGTCCTGTTCAGATTGATGAGCCATTTGTTCTGGGGGATATTACAGTAAAACCGTTTTTCATTTCTCATGATGCGAGAGAACCTTCAGCCTATCGTATGGAATGTGAGGGAAAGGCTGCAGCCGTGGCTACGGATCTTGGTACTTATGATGAGAATACGGTGGATAATCTAAAAAATCTGGACGCTCTGCTTCTGGAGGCAAACCACGACACGCATATGCTGGAAGTCGGACCTTATCCCTATTACCTGAAACAGAGGATTTCCGGCCAAAAGGGACATTTATCAAATGAATTGTCAGGGCGGCTTCTTTGTGATATACTACATGAGAATTTAAAACACATTGTCCTGGGACATCTGAGCAAAGAAAATAATTATGAACGTCTCGCATATGAGACGGTGAAACTGGAAGTGACGCTGGGTGATAATACATACCGCGGGGAAGACCTGGACATGACTGTTGCAAAGAGAGACAGGATTTCAGAGATATTATCATTCTGAACGAAAATAGGAGGGACTTAAACCATGAAAAAATGTATTGTGACTGTGCTGGGAAAAGATACGGTAGGAATTATTGCAAAAGTCTGCACTTATCTCGCAGATAACTGCATTAATATTCTTGATATATCCCAGACAATCGTACAGGGATATTTTAATATGATGATGATCGTCGACGTTTCAGGGCTTTCCAAAGAATATAAAGTTATGTGTGACGAGATGGAGAAGCTCGGTGAGGAAATCGGAGTAAAAATCCACTGTCAGAGAGAAGAGATTTTTGAGATGATGCACAGGCTGTAAGATGAAGGAAACTGTACGATGACAGGAAGGTGAGGAGCGCAGGATATGATTAATATGTATGAAGTATCAGAGACGAATAAGATGATTGAACATGAGAACCTGGACGTGAGGACCATCACGCTGGGTATCAGCCTTCTGGACTGCATCGATTCTGATCTGAATGAATTGAATCGTAAGATATACGAAAAGATTACAACGGTGGCAAAAAATCTTGTTTCCACCGGGCAGGATATTGAGAAAGAATTCGGGATTCCGATCGTGAATAAGCGTATTTCCATCACTCCGGTCAGCCTGATCGGCGGGTCTGCCTGCCGGACACCGGAGGATTTTGTGGAGATCGCAAAAACACTGGATAAGGCTGCAAAGGCGGTCGGCGTGAATTTTATCGGAGGTTATTCAGCTCTGGTGTCAAAAGGGATGACACCGGCGGAGGAGAATCTGATCCGGTCTGTTCCGCAGGCACTGGCTGTGACAGAGAGGGTCTGCAGCTCCGTGAATGTCGGCTCTACCAAAACGGGAATCAATATGGATGCGGTGCGTCTTTGCGGTGAAATCGTTAAAGCGACTGCAGAAGCAACGGCAGAGAATGATTCTCTGGGCTGTGCAAAACTGGTTGTTTTCTGCAATGCGCCGGATGATAATCCATTTATGGCAGGGGCATTTCTGGGAGTGACCGAGGCAGATACGGTGATTAACGTAGGTGTCAGCGGACCCGGAGTTGTAAAAAAAGCACTGGAAAAGGTGCGTGGGAAAGGCTTTGAAGAGCTTTGTGAGACGATTAAGAAGACTGCATTTAAAGTAACCCGTGTCGGCCAGCTTGTTGCGGGAGAGGCTTCAAAAAGGCTTGGAATCCCGTTCGGGATCGTCGACCTGTCATTGGCCCCGACTCCGGCAGTCGGTGACAGCGTGGCGGAAATTCTGGAAGAAATCGGTCTGGAGCGTGTAGGCGCGCCGGGAACAACGGCAGCATTGGCGATGCTGAATGACCAGGTGAAGAAAGGCGGTGTCATGGCATCCTCGTATGTGGGCGGGTTAAGCGGTGCGTTTATTCCGGTCAGTGAAGATCAGGGAATGATTGATGCCGTACATGCAGGTTCTCTGACACTGGAAAAACTGGAAGCAATGACTTGTGTCTGCTCAGTGGGTCTGGATATGATAGCAATTCCGGGCAGAACAAGCGCGGCGACGATTTCCGGGATTATTGCGGATGAGATGGCTATCGGTATGGTGAATCAGAAGACTACGGCAGTCCGTCTGATTCCGGTTATAGGTAAAGACGTGGGGGAGATGGCAGAATTCGGCGGGCTGCTCGGATACGCTCCGGTGATGCCGGTGAACCAATTCGGCTGCGAGGCGTTTATCAACAGAAAAGGTAGGATTCCTGCACCGATTCACAGCTTCAAAAACTGACAGAATCACTGAAAGGAGAAAATAAATGAGCAGAATAGCAGTTATAACGGACAGTAACAGCGGAATCACACAGGCTATGGGTAAGGAAATGGGAATTTATGTCATTCCGATGCCATTCTTTATTAATGGAGAACTGTTCCTGGAAGATATCTCTCTGACACAGGAAGAGTTTTATAAAAAACTGGATGAAGATGCAGATATCTCCACATCACAGCCTTCACCGGGAGATGTGATTGATTTGTGGGAAAAACTGTTGAAAGAGTATGATGAAATCGTACATATCCCGATGTCAAGCGGATTGAGCAGTACATGCGAGACTGCGATTGCACTTTCCGCAGATTATGACGGGAAAATTCAGGTTGTCAACAACCAGAGGATTTCTGTCACACAGGAGCAGGCGGTAAAAGATGCTCTTGCATTGATAGATGCGGGAAAATCAGCTGCTGAAATTAAAGAAATTCTTGAAAGAGAGAAATTAGAGTCAACGATTTATATCACCGTGGATACTTTAAAATATTTGAAAAAAGGCGGAAGGGTCACGGCAGCCGGAGCGGCACTCGGAACTGTACTGAACATGAAGCCGGTACTGACGATCCAGGGAGAAAAGCTGGATGCATATGCAAAGGTACGGGGCTGGAAGGCGGCAAAGCGTACTATGCTCAATGCATTGGAAAAAGATATTAAAGAGCGGTTCGCTACAAAAGAGCAGCAGTTGATTCTCGGAGTTGCATATACCAGTGATGAAGAGACGGTGAAGGAATGGGTGGACGAAGTCAGGGCGCGTTTCCCTGGCATGGACATTATTGTCAGACCGTTATCCTTAAGCGTTGCATGTCATATCGGACGGGGCGCGCTGGCTGTGACTTGTACGAAGATAGCAGACATACAATAATCATCGGCCATGACGATTCTGTGTTCGTAAAAAATATTTGCAAAATGAGGATATAAAAACCGGGATGTTTTCTGTAAAAGAATTTCATCCCGGTTTTATACATTACAGTTTTATAACTTTTTGGCTGTATTCATTTTGAAAAGCTGTCCTGAATTTATCCGTGACAACCGAATTGTACAGGCTGGATGCCAGAATGTCCTGCCGCAGCATATTTTGCCCGCACGGGGATATGTCTTCATTCCTTCCGGGACTTGCCAGAACCTGCAGCTTTCCCCGCTTTGAAGCGGCTGAAATGAGGTGCTCGGAATCTTTACGAAAACCAAGCAGGCGGGCATAAAAATGATACCCGTTATCAGTAAATTCAGCTAAAGAATCTTTTTTGATTCCGATAAGAATATGGAGCAGCGCTCGGTTAATACGTGTCTGGGTCAGCTCCTTTGTCTTCAAAAGTCCGCTGAACTGAGTATAATTGAGGTAATTATTTATCTGCCTGGAAATCCGATTTGCAAGTTCCTCTGAGACATCTGAAAAGGAGATTAATTCTTCGGCAGTTGTTGTCAGAATCCGGTATTTCAGCAGCAAAGAAAAATCATCCGCGTCAATCGGGAATTCTGTGCCGTACCTTTCTTTTAAGAGTACCAGGCATTTTTCAGGTATCTGTCCCTTCAGTTCATCCGGAACAGTCCGTAGGCTGTCCGTGGCAGATTTGCCGGAGATACGTTCATCCATGCAGATCTGGGAAGCCGGTGTGAATGGAGAACCGGAAGTTTTGGCGGAAGGCACTGCCGGGGACAGGAGTGCTCGTATGGCGGAAGCAGAACTGTAGGTATCACAGAGTGTCTGATCGTGATAACCGGATTCCAGACGTCGTATAGTGAAAGGGCGAATATCGCTTCCGAATTTTCTTAAAGCCTTTAGATATTCAATGCCCAGGATATTGTTAGGTTCATTTAATATCGCGGCTGTTTTGTTCTGATTCAGATAAGAAGACAGAGCCATCTGGCGTGCGGCAGGGAAAGAGTTTCCTGTTTTCAGGTATTCCTGAAGCGATTTCCGGTATCCATCAGGTTCCTTATATAAAATGTCTGCGATGTGTTTCATGCCTGCCAGATCATTGCATTCACTCCCGAAGCAAAGATAATCTACGACGCTCAGCTGTTCCAGAAAAGATACTGCCCCTTCGGCAAACAGTTCTGCGCTGGCCGTGGAGTAGCAGACCGGAAGTTCAAAGACGGCATCCGCCCCGCTTAAGAGCGCCATCCTGGCACGGAGGCGTTTTGGCATGATGGCAGGGATGCCCCGCTGTACATAATCCCCACTCATTATCACGATGGCGGCATCTGCACCGGTTACTTCCTTTGCCTTTCGTATATGATATTCGTGCCCGTTATGAAATGGGTTATATTCAGCAATCAAACCGACAATTTTCATCATTTTCTCCTTGTATATCAAATTTAAAACCATTATACTATAAATTGGGTTTGAATAAAATATTGTTTTTTGTAACAGTTCAGCCATAAGCGAAATGGTGTGCGAAGCATGCTTGGATGAAAGAGCAAGCCGCTTCGTTTATGAGCTTAGCGCCCGAAAATGAGCAAAAATAGCTGCGAAGCAGCGAGAAAGCACCGGAGGTGCGTTTTGCGAATGGCGCGTGCTGAACGGTTACGTTTATTCCAAATATAAGAGAAGCAGGTGGAAGCATGGATGAAAAGAACAGTATAGATGAAAAATTGATTCTGGAAATGCTTGATGAACGGAAGTTCAAGGAATTAAAAGAAATACTGATGACCATGCATCCTGTTGATATCGTAGATGTTCTGGAGGAACTGAATAAAAAGCAGGCTATTTTGATATTTCGTCTTCTTGAGAAAGAAGAGGCGGCAGAAGTATTTACCGATATGGACAGCGATACGCGTGAACATCTGATCAATGCATTGACAGACTCCGAGCTGGAAGAAGTCATGGATCAGATGTATCTGGATGATACGGTTGATGTTCTGGAAGAAATGCCGGCAAATGTGGTCAACCGTCTTCTCAAAGTTACTGATGAGGACACGAGAAAAAAGATCAATCTCCTGCTCCAGTATCCGGAGGATAGTGCCGGAAGCATTATGAATGTGGAATATGTCAGCCTGCGAAAAGATATGACTGTTGCCGACGCAATTCTGAAAATCCGCCAGGTCGGAATCAATAAGGAAACCATCTATACCTGTTATGTGACGGAAAAAAGACATCTGGTCGGCGCAGTTGACGTAAAAGATCTTCTGACCGCGGGGGAAAACCGTCTGATCGAAGAAATTATGGATGAAAATGTCATGTATGCCATGACGCTGGACGATCAGGAAATGGTTGCAACATGCATTAAAAAATACGGGCTTGTCGCTATGCCGATCCTCGATTATGAAAACTGCCTTGTAGGTATTGTAACAGTTGACGATGCAATGTATGTCCTGCAGGATGAGACAACAGAGGATATCAGCATCATGGCCGGAGTGACGCCGAATGAAGAATCGTATTTCGGGACTTCTGTTTTTAAACATGCAAAAGGCCGTGTGGTATGGCTGATGTTTTTGATGCTGTCTGCCACGATAAGCGGTGAGATTCTGGCGCATTTTGAAAGTGCGATGGCGGCTATGCCGGTTCTGATAACATTCATTCCGATGCTGATGGGAACCAGCGGAAACAGCGGCTCTCAGAGTTCTACAATAGTCATCCGCGGATTGTCGGTCGGGGAAATTGAATTCAAAGACTTTTTCAAAGTCATTTTTAAAGAAATCAGGATTGCTTTTATATGCGGGGTGCTGCTTGCGGCGGCAAACGGAATCCGAATCTATATCATGTATGGTCATGACATTATGCTTGCCATTGCACTCGGTATTACGATGATCGCAATTATTACAATGGCAAAATGCATCGGCTGTACGCTTCCGCTGCTGGCAAAAAAGCTGGGCGCAGATCCTGCATTGATGGCCGCCCCGCTGATTTCAACGATTATGGATACCTGTACGATCCTGATGTATTTTACAATCGTAACAGCATTTTTTCATTTATAACAGAACTATGAGACGGGAGGCGGGCTTAAGTCCCGTCTTTTTACATTGTATTTAAAAATAGACACGGAATTTGCTTGTATGCAAAAAACCTTTGCGTTATAATGAAAACAATGAGAAAATTTGGAAAGGTGGCAATGAACCATGGGATTTATTGACGAAATTAAAGCAAGGGCTAAAGCGGATGTTAAGACAATTGTTCTCCCGGAGACGGAAGATGTGAGAACATATCAGGCTGCAGAAGCAGTTCTGAGGGACGGGACAGCAAAACTGATTCTGGTCGGCAGCAAAGAGGAAATCGAGAAAAACGGAGCAGGATATGACATTTCAGGAGCTTCAATCGTTGACCCTGCTACAAGTGACAAGACAGAAGCTTATATTGCAAAGCTGGTAGAACTGAGACAGAAAAAGGGAATGACAGAAGAGCAGGCAAGAGAGATTCTTCTGAACAATTATCTGTACTATGGCGTTATGATGGTTAAGATGGGCGATGCTGACGGAATGGTTTCCGGAGCATGTCATTCAACAGCAGATACACTTCGTCCGTGTCTTCAGATCCTGAAGACAAAGCCGGGAACAAAACTTGTTTCTGCATTTTTTGTAATGGTTGTTCCGGATTGTGATATGGGTGCAGACGGGACATTTATCTTCGGAGATTCCGGTCTGGAGCAGAACCCGGATCCGGAAAAGCTTGCAAATATTGCTGTTTCTTCCGCAGAGTCTTTCCGCACACTGACAGGAAAAGAACCGATTGTAGCAATGCTTTCTCACTCAACGAAGGGAAGCGCGAAACACGCGGATGTGGACAAGGTCGTAGAAGCAACAAGGCTTGCAAAAGAGCTGGCTCCGGAACTGAAACTGGACGGAGAACTTCAGCTTGACGCAGCAATCGTTCCGGCAGTCGGAGAATCCAAGGCACCGGGAAGCCCGGTTGCAGGACATGCGAATGTATTGATTTTCCCGGATCTGGATGCGGGAAATATCGGATATAAGCTGGTTCAGAGACTTGCAAAGGCAGAAGCTTACGGACCGCTTACACAGGGAATCGCAGCTCCGGTAAATGATCTGTCCCGCGGATGCAGCGCAGAGGATATTGAAGGCGTTGTGGCAATCACGGCAGTACAGGCTCAGGCGCGATAATCACAGATTATGAATATCAGACGGCGTTTCACGTTTCAGATGTATGGGGCATCAGCCGATGTCCGACAAGGGAATGCACGTTTTTAAGTTATTTTGGAGGAAAATGAGATGAATGTATTAGTAATTAATTGTGGAAGCTCTTCGTTAAAATTCCAGTTGATCAATTCTGACACAGAAGCAGTCCTGGCAAAAGGGTTGTGTGAGAGAATCGGGATTGACGGAAGCCTGACTTATCAGCCTGCAGGCGGAGAAAAAGTAAAGAGCGCGAAGGCTATGCCGACACACACAGAAGCTATCCAGTTTGTTATTGATGCTCTGACGGATGCACAGACAGGCGTGGTTAAAAGCCTGGACGAAATTGGAGCAGTAGGACACCGTGTCGTACATGGCGGAGAAAAATTTGCTTCATCTGTAGTCATCACAGAAGAAGTTAAGGCTGCCATCGAAGAATGTAACGATCTTGCACCGCTTCACAATCCGGCAAACCTGATCGGTATCGACGCATGTGAGAAGCTGATGCCGGGAACACCTCAGGTTGCAGTATTTGATACGGCTTTCCATCAGACGATGCCTGAAAAAGCTTATATGTATGGACTTCCATACCGTTATTATGATGAATATAAAGTAAGACGCTACGGATTCCACGGCACAAGTCACAGCTTTGTGTCAAAAAGGGCTGCGGAATTTCTTGGTGTTTCCTATGACGCTACAAAGACGATAGTATGCCATCTTGGAAACGGAGCAAGTGTCTGCGCGGTGCTGAACGGAAAATCTGTAGATACGTCTATGGGGCTTACTCCGCTGGAAGGTCTTGTGATGGGAACTCGTTCCGGAGATATCGACCCGGCAATTATGGAGTTCATCGCAAAGAAAGAAGGACTTGACATTGACGGACTGATGAAAGTACTGAACAAAGAATCCGGTGTATATGGTCTGTCTGACGGCGTATCCAGTGACTTCCGTGATTTGTCTGCGGCAGCAGAAGCAGGACAGAAACCGGCCCAGATTGCATTGCAGGTTTTTGCATATAAAGTTGCAAAATATGTCGGCTCCTATGCGGCAGCTATGAATGGAGTTGACAATATTGTGTTTACGGCAGGTATCGGTGAGAATGACGGTGCTATCCGAAAAGAGGTTTGCAGTTATCTCGGATTCCTCGGAATAGAAATTGATGATACGGCAAATGCTAAGAGAGGCGAGGAAGTTGTGATTTCCACACCGGATTCTAAAGTAAAAGTACTTGTGATTCCGACAAATGAAGAGCTGGCAATCGCAAGAGAGACAGTGGCACTTTTATAAAATTCGGATACAGGGCGGGCATAGCCGATTAAATGTTGCAGTCCGCAGTGGTGAATGAAGTGTGATAGTAACAGTTCATTTGTGAAAAATTTGGTTGACAAACTGATTTTACATGGTATAATAGTCTAAGTGTGAATAGGAGTAATAGAGATGCTAATTAGCCTATCAGACGTTTTATCAGAACAGCACAGGCCGGTTGATGCTACGGTGACTCTGGAGATGGAGGAATTTCGGATTAAGTCCGGTTCATATCCGATTATTCAGAAGAGTCCGGTTCATGTGAATGTTTCACACATTAAAGGCAGGGAACTGAAGATTCAGGCAGAGGCAGAAGTCACTATCCTGATTCCATGTGACCGATGTCTGGAAGATGTGGAAGAGAAGTTTTCACTGGACTGTACAAGGTATGTTGATTTGGCTGCAACGGATGCTGAGCTGAAAGAAGGATTCGATGAATCCAATTATATTAGCGGATATCATCTTGACGTGGACAAAATGCTCTTTAACGAGATATTGATAGGATGGCCGACGAAAGTTCTTTGCAGTGATGACTGCAAGGGCATTTGCAGTGTTTGTGGTCAGAACCTAAATAAGGGTACCTGTAACTGTGAAGATACAGGGCTTGACCCGAGAATGTCAGTTGTCCGTGATCTGTTTAAGAATTTTAAGGAGGTGTAACCTATGTCTATCTGTCCAAAGAATAAATCTTCAAAAGCAAGAAGAGATAAGAGAAGAGCAAACTGGAAGATGAGCGCTCCGAATCTGGTAAAGTGCCCGAAGTGCGGAGAGCTTATGATGCCTCACAGAGTATGTAAGGCTTGCGGCTCTTACAACAAGAAAGAAATCATCGCTGTTGACTAATAGTTGATTAATATGATGAGATGAAAAAATCAGGGGTTTATAGTTCTTATAAGCCCTTGTTTTTTTATACTGAATATCATTCAGATTAAAATGTTATTTTTGAATGAGCTTCATAATAAAATAAGGATTGTTTTTATTGCTGCGTTCATGTAGAATATGAAAATAGCAATAAAGAAAGAGAGGAAATGAGATGGAGAAACTTTTTAAATTGAAAGAGAACCACACGGATGTGCGAACAGAAGTGATTGCCGGTATTACCACATTTATGACAATGGCATATATCCTGGCAGTTAATCCGAATATTCTCGGAGCTTCCGGAATGGACACAGGCGCAGTTTTCACGGCAACGGCTCTGGCATCAGCTCTTGCCTCATTTTTAATGGCTGCATTTGCAAATCTTCCGTTTGTATTGTCCGCCGGCATGGGATTGAATGCATATTTTGCATATACTGTCTGCGGAAGCATGGGATACAGCTGGAATGTAGCCCTGGCGGCAGTTTTTGTGGAAGGACTTATTTTTATCCTTTTGTCGTTAACAAACGTAAGGGAAGCTATCTTCAATGCGATTCCGCAGACTTTGAAAATAGCGGTTTCTGTGGGAATTGGTCTTTTTATCACCTTTATCGGACTGCAGAACGCGCATATCGTTGTGGACAGTTCAACACTTATCGGAATGTTTTCATTTAAGAGTTCTGTTAGTACCGGTACTTTTAATTCTGAAGGTATCACAGTCCTGCTTGCACTGCTGGGAATACTGATAACAGCGATTCTGGTGATCAAGGGCATTAAGGGAAATATCCTGCTCGGTATCCTGATTACCTGGGGACTGGGGATTATCTGCCAGATCGCAGGCCTGTACGTGCCGAATCCGGATGCGGGATTTTACAGTCTGATTCCGGAAAAAATTATTTCCACGCCGGCAAGTATGGCACCGACCTTTATGAAGCTGTCTTTTGACGGTCTCAAAATAGTTGATTTTATTGTGATCATGATGGCGTTTTTGTTTGTCGATATGTTTGATACACTCGGAACATTGATCGGATGTGCATCCAAGGCGGATATGCTGGATGAGAACGGCAAACTTCCGAAAATCCGCGGAGCACTGCTTTCTGACGCTATCGGCACATCCGTCGGGGCTGTGTTCGGGACATCAACGATCACGACATTTGTAGAGTCTTCTTCAGGAATTGCTGAGGGAGGAAGGACAGGTCTTACCGCAGTTGTCTCCGGACTTATGTTCCTTCTGTCCTTATTCCTGTCACCGATCTTCCTGACGATCCCGTCGTTTGCAACGGCTCCTGCACTTATTATCGTAGGATTTTTAATGATCCAGCAGGTGACAAAGATTGACTTTAATAATTTACCGGAAGCCATTCCGGCATTCATTACGATTTTTGCGATGCCTTTTATGTATTCTATTTCTGAAGGAATCGCGCTTGGTGTCATTTCTTATGTTGTTATCAATCTGATCGCAGGAAACAGAAAGAAAATCACGCCGCTTATGTATGTTCTGGCAATACTTTTTGTTGTAAAATATATTGTTCTGTAACAGGAAACGGTGAAAATATGGAGAGAAGAGCGTGAAACTTTTGGGTTCACGTTCTTTTTTCTTGATTTTTATATTAATGTCTAGTAGAATAAGTGCAGTAGCGTAAGGAGGAAAGAAAATGTCCGATATTACAAGAGTTGCTCTTGACGCCATGGGCGGCGATAACGCGCCGGCTGAGATTGTCAAGGGGGCGGTTGCAGCAGTGAAAAAACAGAAGGGGATTAAAATTTATCTTACAGGAAAAGAGGACGTGCTGAAAAAGGAATTGTCTGCATATACCTATCCTGAAGAGATGATTGAGATTGTTCCGGCCACAGAAGTTATTGAAACAGCAGAGCCGCCGGTGATGGCAATCCGCAAGAAAAAGGATTCTTCGATTGTCGTGGCGATGAACCTGGTGAAGCAGGGGAAGGCAGATGCGTTTGTTTCAGCCGGAAGTTCCGGTGCCGTTTTGGTCGGAGGGCAGGTTCTCGTAGGACGCATCAAAGGTGTGGAACGGCCGCCGCTTGCACCGTTAATCCCAACGGAAAAAGGCGTATCTCTTCTGATTGACTGCGGTGCTAATGTCGACGCCAGACCGTCACATCTGGTACAGTTTGCGAGAATGGGTTCCATTTATATGGAAAGCGTGCTCGGAAGGAAGAACCCGACAGTCGGCATTGTCAATATCGGTGCAGAAGAAGAGAAAGGGAACGCGCTTGTCAAAGAGACATTTCCGCTTCTCAAAGAATGCAAGGATATCAATTTTGTAGGCAGCGTGGAAGCAAGAGATATTCCGTCAGGCAATGTGGATGTCATCGTCTGTGAGGCGTTTGCCGGCAATGTGATTTTGAAGCTGTACGAAGGGCTTGGGGCTACTCTGATCAAGAAGATTAAAAAAGGTCTTATGTCTTCCCTCCGCAGCAAAATCGGCGCACTTTTGATTAAGCCGGCATTGAAGGCTACATTGAAGGATTTTGACGCCAGCCAGTACGGCGGGGCACCTCTTTTGGGGTTGAAAGGGCTGGTAGTCAAGACACACGGGAATGCTACTGCAAATGAGGTATGCAATTCCATCGTTCAATGTGTGACATTTAAAGAACAGCGAATCAATGAAAAAATCCAGGAGGCTGTTCAGTCACAGGAAGAAAAAAAAGAATCATAAAGTGGCATGTGTATGGCATGTGATCAGTTTGAATGTAACCTGGAAATGGAATAGAAAGGAAATGAGTTATGGAATTTGAAAAATTACAGGAAATTATTGCAGATGTAATGAATGTTTCAGCAGATGAGATTCAGCCGGAGACTACGTTTGTAGATGATTTGGGCGCGGATTCACTGGATATTTTCCAGATTATTATGGGGATCGAGGAAGAATTTGACATCGAGATTGACAGCGATGATGCAGAGAAGATTACGACGGTGCAGGATGCTGTCGATCAGATAAAGAAGGCAGTGGAATAAGAAAAGATTTTAAAGAAAGAAGCCCTTCTTGGGGCTTTTTCCTTTTCTGGACAGGAGAGTATCAATGAGTAGAGCATTAAAAGAACTGGAACGGAAGATCGGCTACAGATTCCGGGATCCGTCCCTTTTGGAACGTGCCATGATGCATAGTTCTTATATAAATGAAAAGCATCTGCCCAAGCACTGCTGCAATGAACGGCTTGAATTTCTGGGGGATGCCGTGCTGGAACTTGTTTCCAGTGAATTTTTATTTAAAGAGAATCCGGAAGTGTCCGAGGGAGAGCTGACAAAAACCCGTGCGAGCATGGTGTGTGAGCCGTCGCTGGCATTTTGTGCAAGAGATATCAGTCTGGGAGAGTATCTTCTGCTTGGGAAAGGAGAAGAAGCTACCGGGGGGAGAAAACGGGAATCTGTTACATCTGATGCGATGGAGGCTCTGATCGGGGCAATTTACCTGGACGGTGGTTTTACTAATGCGAAAGAGTTTATCCGTCGGTTTGTTTTGTCGGATCTGGAAAATAAGAAACTCTTTTTCGATAGCAAGACTATTTTGCAGGAGATTGTGCAGTCGGAAAAGAATCAGGGCATTGCCTATCGGCTGCTGAAAGAGGAAGGTCCGGATCACGACAAGGAGTTTTTTGTAGAAGTATATCTCGGGGATGTGAACTATGGAATCGGGAAAGGCCGTACGAAGAAAGCGGCTGAGCAGGAAGCTGCCTATCAGGCAATCCTGAGGATAAAGCAGGAAGAAAGCAAATCATGAGGAACAGCTGAGGCTGGTCTGTAACGAAATTAAGCAGGTGTAAGATGTATTTAAAAAGCATAGAAGTACAGGGATTCAAGTCATTTGCCAATAAAATAAAATTTGACTTCCATGAAGGGATTACCGGAATTGTAGGACCAAACGGCAGCGGGAAAAGTAATGTTGCCGATGCCGTGCGCTGGGTTCTGGGGGAACAGCGTGTAAAGCAGCTCCGCGGAGGCTCAATGCAGGATGTCATTTTTTCCGGGACGGAGAACAGAAAGCCGTTAAGCTATGCGTCTGTAGCAATCACTTTGAATAATGCAGACCATAAGCTTCCGGTGGATTACGAGGAAGTTACGGTAACAAGGAAACTTTACCGTTCGGGAGAAAGTGAATATCTTATCAATGGAACTGCCTGCCGTCTGAAAGATATTAATGAGATGTTTTATGATACCGGTATCGGAAAAGAGGGGTATTCTATTATCGGGCAGGGGCAGATTGACAAAATTTTGAGCGGGAAACCCGAGGAACGCCGGGAACTGTTTGATGAAGCGGCCGGAATTGTTAAATTTAAACGGAGGAAGAATATTTCCCTGAAAAAGCTGGAAGAAGAGAGGGCGAATCTGACCCGTGTCAATGATATTCTGTCTGAGCTGGAAAAGCAGGTCGGCCCCTTGAAAAAGCAGTCGGAGACGGCACGTGAATATCTGAAGAAAAAAGAAGAATTAAAAACCTATGACATCAATATGTTCCTCCTGGAGACTGAACGTTTAAAGGAGCAGATGGAACTTGTAGACGGACAGTTAAAAACGGCAGAGGGAGAACTTCAGGAAGCCAATGTCCGCTATGAAGAGATGAAAGCTGAATATGAGGCGGTTGAGGAAGAAATTGAGGAGGCAGAGGTCTTAATCGAGAAAGCCAGGACGCAATTGAATGAAACCACTCTTTTGAAACAGCAGCTGGAAGGACATATTAATGTTTTAAAAGAGCAGATCAATACTGTCCGTGCCAACGACGAGCATTTTGAAAAACGCTGGAATGCAATACAGGAGGAGCTTAAAAACCGCGCCGGCCAGATCGAGGGGCTTCATGATGAACTGGAAAGTACCAAAGAACGTCTGGCGGAGCTGTCCGCACAGGACACAGAAGCACAGAAAGCGCTGGAAGATGTACAGGGAAGAATCCTGCAGTGGACGGCGGAAATTGAGCAGAGCAAACAGGAAATCATCGATCTTTTGAATGAACGGGCTTCAACAAAAGCAAAGATCCAGCATTGCACGACATCCCGGGAGCAGGTAAAAACAAGAAGGGCGGAGCTCAATAAGCTTGTTCTGGAAATTTCCTGCGAGGGGGAACGTCAGAAGGAAACTCTCATAGAGTTTGAGGAGGAACTTCGCAAGGTGAAAGCGGAGATGGACGGCTATGCCGGTCAGATCCGTGATAAAGAGCGGGAAATCGAACAATACCAGACGCAGCTTTCCGGGATGCAGGAAAAACTCAGGATCGGGCAAACAGCTTACCACAGGGAATCCTCCCGCCTGGAGTCTCTTAAAAACCTTACGGAACGCTATGACGGATATGGGAACAGTATTCGGAAAGTCATGGAAAAACGAAATCAGGTACCGGGTCTTCTTGGCGTTGTGGCAGATATCATTAAAGTTGATAAAGAATATGAAATTGCGGTGGAGACTGCACTGGGCGGAAGTATCCAGAATATTGTCACAGATAATGAGGAAACCGCAAAACAAATGATTCAGTATCTGAAAAAGAATAAATTCGGGCGCGCAACCTTCCTGCCGCTTACCGGCATGCGCGGAGGCGGAGGTATACGTAATCCGGAGGCTCTGAAGGAAGAAGGGGTTATCGGGCTGGCTAACGGACTGGTGACGGTGGAGCCGCGTTTCCGGGATCTGGCAGACAATCTGCTGGGGAAGACCATTGTTGTAGACCATATTGACAATGGAATCCGGATTGCAAGAAAATACAGGCAGTCTCTTAGACTGGTCACTCTGGAAGGTGACTTGATCAATCCGGGCGGTTCCATGACCGGAGGGGCGTTCAAGAATTCCAGCAACCTGCTGAGCAGGCGAAGAGAAATCGAGGAATTTGAAAAGACTGTTGTTATGTTGAAATCGGAGATGGATGAGACAGAACGGCTTGTAAATGAAATTAAACAGAAGCGTGCTGACGGCTATCATTTTATAGATGAAATTCAGGTGGATGTAAGGAAGGCTTCTGTCGCAGAAAACACTGCAAGGATGAATCTGGAGCAGGCGCAGTTAAAGCAGCAGGAGCTTTACAGTCAGCATACCGGTTATCGGAAAGAGCTGGATGATCTGGAATCAAAATTGAAAGAAATTCAAGATGAAGAAGACTCTATTATCGCTGAACTGAGCCATTCGGAGCAGACGGAACAGGAATTGAATGAAAAAATTGAGATCCTTACAAAGAGGCTGGAGGAGGAACGGCTGAAAGAAGGAGAAGAATTAAAAAACTCAGAGGAAGTACATCTCTCAAAAGCCGGATTGGAGCAGCAGGAATTGTTTATCCGGGAAAACATCAGCCGTATAGAAGAAGAAATAAACCGTTTTAAAGAAGAGCAGGAAACTCTTGAAGCCGGTAAGGGACACACATCTGTTGAAATCCGGGAAAAGGAAGAACAGATTGCACAGCTTCAGCGTACCATTGAGGAATCCGCTGAGTTGTTCCGGGAGATTCAGGAGGAGATAAAAACGCAGACCGAGAAAAAAGAAATGCTGAATAAACGGCATAAGTCATTTCTTGGGAAACGAGAGGATCTGTCAAAACATATGGCAGATCTGGATAAAGAATGTTTCCGTCTTAACAGCAGAAAAGAATCTTACGAGGAAGCGTCCGACAAACAGATCAATTATATGTGGGATGAGTATGAGCTTACCTACGGACATGCCCTGGAACTTAGAAACCCGAATCTGACGGATATTTCTTATATGAAACGCCAGATTCAGGAATTGAAAAACGAGATTAAAAAGCTTGGTACAGTTAATGTCAATGCCATTGAGGATTATAAAACAGTGTCTGAGCGGTATGAATTTCTGAAAGGGCAGCATGATGATCTTGTGGAGGCAGAAGCAACACTGGTTCAGATTGTTGACGAACTGGACGCCGCAATGAGAAAACAGTTTAAAGAACAGTTTGCAAAGATTGCGGAAGAATTTAATTGTGTATTTAAACAGTTGTTCGGCGGCGGAAAGGGAACATTGGAGCTGATGGAAGATGAGGACATTCTGGAGGCAGGCATTAAGATTATTGCTCAGCCGCCGGGAAAGAAGCTTCAGAATATGATGCAGCTCTCAGGAGGCGAAAAAGCATTGACAGCGATTGCACTGTTATTTGCGATCCAGAATCTGAAGCCTTCACCGTTTTGCCTGTTGGATGAGATCGAGGCGGCTCTGGATGACAATAATGTCGGTCGTTATGCCAAGTATTTGCATAAGCTGACGGAACACACGCAGTTTATCGTCATTACACACAGAAGGGGAACGATGGTGGCCGCCGACCGGCTGTATGGTATTACCATGCAGGAAAAAGGTGTGTCAACCCTGGTGTCGGTAGATTTGCTGGAAGATGAATTGGACAAATAGCGAGGGAGGATTTTCAGATGGGTGAGAAAACAGGTTTCTTTAAACGGCTGGTGTCCGGGCTGACAAAAACAAGAGATAATATTGTGTCCGGAATGGACAGCATCTTTAACGGATATTCCAATATAGACGAAGAGTTTTATGAAGATCTGGAAGAAACATTAATTATGGGCGACCTTGGTGTGCACACGACTATGAATATCATGGATGACCTGCGTGAAAAGGTGAAGGCACAGCATATCAAAGAGCCGGCCGCATGCAGGCAGCTTCTGATCGAGAGTATCAAAGAACAGATGGATGTCGGTGAAACGGCTTATGAATTTGAAAACCGTCAGTCGGTTGTCTTTGTCATCGGTGTAAACGGTGTGGGCAAGACAACCACTATCGGAAAACTTGCGGGAAAATTCAAGGCTCAGAAGAAAAAAGTGCTTATTGCCGCGGCTGACACATTCCGTGCCGCAGCAGGCGAGCAGCTTAAAACATGGGCAGATCGTGCACAGGTTGAGATGATAGGAGGCCAGGAAGGGGCGGATCCGGCATCTGTAGTATTTGATGCCGTGACATCAGCTAAAGCGAGAAGAGCCGATATCCTGCTCTGTGATACGGCAGGACGTCTGCATAATAAGAAGAATCTGATGGAAGAGCTGAGGAAAATTAACCGTGTCATCGAGCGGGAATTTCCGGAGGCATATAAAGAAACACTGGTTGTCCTGGATGCCACGACAGGGCAGAATGCACTGGCACAGGCAAAGGAGTTCAATGAAGTGGCTGATATAACAGGCGTCATTCTTACCAAGATGGACGGTACCGCAAAAGGCGGCATCGCTGTCGCGATTCAGGCAGAGCTTGGAATACCTGTGAAATATATCGGAGTAGGGGAAAGCATTGATGATCTGCAGAAGTTTGATGCGAATGAATTTGTTAATGCATTGTTCTACAGTGAGTTTTAAAATCATGAAGAAAGGGTGAAAAGAAGCATGAGTGATATGTTGACGTTAGAAAAGTTTGAAGAAGCCAGTGAGATCGTAAAGAAAGTGACCACTGCGACGAAACTGATCCGCAGTGATTATCTGAGTGAGCAGACCGGCGGGAAGATTTTTCTGAAACCTGAAAATATGCAGAATACAGGAGCGTATAAGCTGCGCGGTGCTTATTATAAAATCAGTACTTTGACAGACGAAGAACGTTCCCGCGGGCTGATTACGGCATCCGCCGGAAATCATGCACAGGGCGTGGCATATGCGGCAAGGGCGTTCGGGTGCAAGGCTACCATTGTCATGCCGACGATTACTCCGCTGATTAAAGTAAACCGGACTAAGAGCTATGGGGCGGAAGTGATTCTGTATGGCGATGTGTATGATGATTCATGTGCATATGCCCAGGATCTGGCAGAAAAAGAAGGGTACACGTTTGTACACCCGTTTGATGATCTGGATGTGGCTACCGGACAGGGAACGATTGCAATGGAAATCGTACAGGAACTGCCGACAGTTGATTATATTGTTGTTCCTGTAGGCGGCGGCGGTTTGGTCTCAGGAGTTGCGACACTTGCGAAAATGCTGAATCCAAAGATAAAAATCGTCGGTGTGGAGCCGGCGGAAGCTGCCAGCATGACCGCTGCTCTTCAGATGGGAGAGGTAGTCGAGCTGGAAAGTGCTAATACCATTGCAGACGGGACAGCAGTAAAAGCGGTCGGACAGAAAATATTTCCGTACGTACAGCAATATGTAGATCAGATGCTCCTTGTCGAAGATGATGAGTTAATTGGGGCATTTCTTGATATGGTAGAAAACCATAAGATGATTGTAGAAAACTCGGGTCTTTTGTCTGTAGCGGCATTAAAGCAGATGGACTGTAAAGGTAAAAAGGTTGTCTGCATTTTGAGCGGCGGCAACATGGATGTAATTACAATGTCCTCGATTGTTCAGCATGGTCTGATCCAGAGAGACAGGATCTTCTCTGTATCTGTGTTGCTTCCGGATAAGCCCGGTGAGCTTGTAAGAGTAGCAGCGACAATCGCAGAAGAACAGGGGAATGTTATTAAGCTTGAACACAACCAGTTCGTCAGCACGAACCGTCAGGCTGCCGTTGAACTTCGTATCACGATGGAAGCATTCGGGACAGAACATAAGCATAGAATTCTGGAAGCACTGGAAAAGAAAGGATTCCGGCCGAAACAGATTGGTACAAAGTTATACTAAATATGTTACAGTATATTAAAAGAGTGGATCGTTCCGTACGGACTTTCCACTCTTTTTATGAATATGGTTATAACATTATTTTTTATATTTTTCCAGCAGCGCGTGAATCTTGTCAGTCGGGCTTAGCACTGCACCGATAGTAGTGTCATGATTCAGAGAATCAATGATGATTGCAAGGAATTTACTCATATCAGCTGTCACGAAATATGGCTTTTCCAGAGCTTCCGGCGGGAGATAGGTCAGATTTGTAACGATAACCTTAGTGATGAACCCTTTTTCGTAATATTCATCAAATTTATCAAAACCGTCGGTGAACAGACCAAATGTTGTGCAGATGAAGACCCGTTCTGCTTTCCTTTCTTTGAGCTGTTTTGCAGTATCCAGCATACTTCCGCCGGAAGAAATCATATCATCGATGATGATGACATCCTTTCCTGCAACATCGTCACCGAGAAATTCATGGGCGACGATAGGATTCTTGCCGTTGACGATTGTGGAATAATCCCTCCGTTTGTAGAACATACCCATGTCTACTTCGAGAATATTGGAAAAATAAACGGCGCGGTGCATTGCACCTTCATCCGGACTGATGATCATCAGGTGCTCTTTATCAGGAATAATATCCGGGACTTCGCGGAATAATGCTTTCATAAACTGGTATGCCGGGCTGAAACTGTCAAAACCGCTCAGCGGGATAGAGTTCTGCACACGGGGATCGTGGGCATCAAAAGTAATAATGTTGGAAACGCCCATAGCCGTTAGTTCCTCCAGTGCCAGCGCGCAGTCCAGCGATTCCCTGTTTGTCCGTTTGTGCTGGCGGCTTTCATACAGAAACGGCATGATCACGTTGATTCTTCTGGCTTTTCCGGTTGCAGCGGCAATGATACGCTTTAAATCCTGATAATGGTCATCCGGGGACATATGGTTCAGATGCCCGTTGACAGTGTAGGTCAGGCTGTAGTTACAGACATCTGTCATGATAAACAGGTCGGCTCCGCGGATGGATTCTTTCAGGACGCCCTTTGCCTCGCCGCTTCCGAAACGAGGACAGGAACATCCGACGAGGTAATTGTCGGTACAGTAATTTAAAAATGAAGGGGAATCCTTCGTATCAGCTGAAGTGCCGGAACGAAATGATACGATATAGTCATTGATTTTACGTCCAAGGTCGATACAGCTCTCCATAGCCACAATTTTAAGCGGCGCAAAAGGAGGGGTTTTTTCCAATGCTTTGATTTTTTCCATTTTTTTCTCCTATTTTTCTCCGGTTTTTCTTTTGCAGTCATGATGTGTAAGGCAAAAATGCCTCTATTACTCTATCTTTATACCATTTTTTCTATAGAAATTCAAGGAGATATGGTATAATATGAACACTTGGACTGTGGCATACTGATGTATTAATAATTTGACAGGAGTGTGTATATGAAATATGAACATTTGATCAGCAGGGTCGAACCGGGAAGTATTGCTGAAGAAGTGGGAATTGAGCCCGGCGATAAACTGCTTATGATCAATAACAACGTTATTGAAGATATTTTTGACTATCGTTATTATATTGAGGATGAACTGGTTGTCCTTCTGATTGAAAAGCCGGATGGGGAACAGTGGGAGATGGAGATAGAGAAAGAGGAATACGAAGATATGGGGATGGAGTTCTCGCAGGGACTGATGGATGAATACCGCCGCTGTCACAACAGATGTATCTTTTGTTTTATCGACCAGATGCCTCCGGGAATGCGGGATACCCTGTATTTTAAGGATGATGATTCCCGTCTTTCTTTTTTGCAGGGAAATTATGTGACGCTTACAAACATGAGCGACCATGATATCGAACGTATTATAAAATATCATCTGGAACCGATTAATATCTCTTTTCAGACGACAAATCCAGAACTTCGGTGCAAGATGCTCCGCAACCGGTTTGCGGGAGATGCATTGAAGAAAGTGGATGATCTGTACAGGGCAGGTATCGAGATGAATGGCCAGATTGTTCTCTGCAGAGGTATCAACGATGGCGAAGAGCTTGAGAGAAGCATCTGCGATCTGACAGATTATCTGCCATATCTTAAAAGCGTTTCCGTGGTACCAGTGGGACTTAGCCGTTACCGGGAAGGGCTGGAATCACTTGAGCCGTTTACGAAAGAAGATGCGAAGGAAGTGCTGCGGATCATCCATAGCTGGCAGGAACGCCTGTATCCGGAATGTGGACTGCATTTTATTCATGCCAGTGACGAATGGTATATTCTTGCAGATGAAGAATTGCCTGAGGAGGAACGGTATGACGGATATCTTCAGCTTGAAAACGGTGTGGGGATGCTGCGTCTCCTGACTAATGAATTTGCGGAAGCACTGGTTCAGGAAAAAGGAGACAGCTGCTTAAGAAAGGTGTCGATGGCGACAGGACGTCTGGCATACCCTTATCTTTGCAAAATGATGGATGCGCTGCATGAAAAGTTCCCTCTGACGAAAATTTTTATTTATCCGATCCGGAATGATTTTTTTGGAGAAATGATTACAGTGTCAGGTCTGATCACCGGGCAGGATTTGATGGGGCAGCTTAAAAATAAAGAATTGGGCGAGCGGTTATTGATTCCGGTCAATATGCTGAAAGTCGATGAAGATGTTTTCCTGGATGATTTTACAGTATGTGATGCAGAGAAAACTTTACAAGTGCCGATTAATATTGTAAAATCAAGCGGGCAGGATTTGCTGGATGCCGTGCTGGGGCGTGCCTGAAGCATGGCATCCTGAGGCAGATACCGGGGATAATAAATAATTTTCAGAAAAAGATTATAAGAAAAGATAAAAGACGATCATAAAAGAAAGTCTGTACATTTTAAGAAAGGTGAGTATTGAGATGAGTAAACCAGTAGTAGCGATCGTAGGAAGACCGAATGTAGGAAAGTCTACCTTATTCAATGCGCTGGCAGGAGAGATGATTTCAATTGTAAAGGACACACCGGGAGTTACACGCGACCGCATTTATGCCGATGTGACATGGCTTGATAAGGAATTTACAATGATTGATACCGGAGGAATCGAACCGGACAGTAAAGATGTTATTTTGTCGCAGATGCGCGAACAGGCGCAGATTGCTATTGACACGGCGGATGTGATTATTTTCATAACCGATGTAAAGCAGGGGCTGGTCGATGCGGATTCCAAAGTTGCCGATATGTTGCGACGTTCAGGAAAACCGGTTATTCTGGTGGTGAATAAAGTCGATAATTTTGATAAATATCTGCCGGATGTTTATGAGTTTTATAATCTGGGCATCGGGGACCCGGTACCGATTTCTGCGTCTTCCCGGCTTGGCCTGGGGGATATGTTGGATGTGGTGATTTCATATTTTCCGGAAGGAACGGGTGAAGCCAAGGAAGATGACCGGCCGAGAGTGGCAATCGTCGGTAAGCCTAATGTCGGGAAATCTTCAATCATTAACAAGCTTGCCGGTGAGAACCGTGTCATTGTATCTGATATAGCGGGCACAACACGGGATGCAATCGACACGCAGATCGTGCATAATCAAAAAGAATATGTGTTTATTGATACTGCGGGGCTGCGCAGGAAAAACAAGATAAAAGAAGATATTGAGCGTTACAGCATTATCCGTACCGTTACGGCAGTGGAGCGTGCGGATGTGGTACTGATGATAATTGACGCGGCGGAAGGCGTGACGGAACAGGATGCGAAGATTGCCGGCATTGCACATGACCGCGGGAAAGGTATCATTATTGTTGTTAATAAATGGGATGCCATTGAGAAGAATGACAAGACAACCAGAGAATACGAGAATAAAGTACGTCAGATCCTGTCATTTATGCCATATGCAGAAATCATGTTCGTGTCGGCAAAGACCGGTCAGCGTCTTGTGAAAATATTTGACATGATTGACATGGTCATTGCAAATCAGACGCTTCGCGTGGCTACAGGAGTATTGAATGAGATTATGACGGAGGCAGTGGCTATGCAGCAGCCCCCGTCAGACAAGGGAAAACGGCTGAAGCTGTATTATATTACACAGGTAGCGGTAAAGCCGCCGAGTTTTGTAATTTTTGTCAATGACAAAGAGCTGATGCATTTCTCTTATACACGCTATCTGGAGAATAAAATCAGGGAAGCGTTTGGGTTCAGGGGGACATCTCTTAAGTTTTTCATCCGTGAAAGAAAGGAAAAGGAGCAATAAGAATATGGAACGTATTATCTGTCTTGTAATCGGTTATGCTTTTGGACTTTTGCAGACCGGATATCTGGTCGGAAAGATGAACCATATAGACATCAGGAAAGAGGGGAGCGGGAACGCCGGTTCTACCAATGCGCTTCGTGTGATGGGATGGAAAGCCGGAGTCATGACGTTCGCCGGGGATGTGCTGAAATGTGTTGCTGCAATTGTGGCGGTACGTCTGATTTTTAAAGGCAGCGAATGCCTGCCGCTGTTATCTATGTATGCAGGAATGGGGGCAACCCTGGGGCATAATTTTCCGTTTTATCTTAAATTTAAAGGCGGGAAAGGAATTGCGGTCATGGCGGGACTTATAGTGTCAACCGGATGGATCATGGTACCCATACCGCTGGCGGTATTTTTGATCACTGTCGTCCTGACACGATACATATCAGTCGGATCACTGCTGGTTTCCACGGTGTTTTTCCTGGAGGTGGTGCAGTTCGGACAGATGGGATGGTTTAATATGGCACCGGCTTACCGGTATGAATTGTATATTCTGGTGTTTCTTCTTGCTGCCCTTGCATGGTACAGGCATAAAGAGAATATCAAACGTCTGTGGGCAGGTACGGAGAATAAATTTGGTAAAAAAAAGAGAAATAAAAAATAGGAAGATAAAAAACAGTGAGTGTATTAGGAAAGCGAGGAAATCAGTATGGCAAATGTAGGTATTATAGGTGCCGGAAGCTGGGGAACAGCATTGTCTGTTCTGCTGTATGATAACGGACATCATGTCACAGTCTGGTCCATCGATCCGCAAGAGGTTCAGATGCTTAATGAAAAACGGGAACATCAGAAAAAACTGCCGGGCGTAAAACTGCCTGATGATATGAAAATTACCGGGGATCTGGAATCTGCTGTCAGAGGAAAAGATTTTCTGGTGCTTGCCGTACCATCCCCGTTTACCAGAGCTACCGCGAAGAAAATGGTACCATATGTTTCAGAGGGGCAGATTATCGTAGATGTCGCAAAAGGAATTGAAGAAACGACTTTGATGACATTGTCTCAGCAGATTGAAGAAGAGATACCACAGGCGGATGTGGCGGTACTTTCAGGACCGAGTCATGCGGAAGAAGTAGGAAGGAAGCTTCCCACCACCTGCGTTGTAGGCGCAAAGACAAGGAAAACAGCGGAATATCTGCAGTCTGCATTTATCAGCAATGTTTTCCGTGTGTATACAAGCCCGGATATCCTGGGGATAGAGCTGGGAGGTTCACTGAAAAATGTCATTGCTCTGGCAGCGGGAATGGCTGACGGGCTTGGATATGGAGACAATACAAAGGCGGCACTGATTACCCGGGGAATCGCGGAAATCGCGCGTCTGGGCGTCAAAATGGGCGGAAAGATACAGACATTTACAGGGCTTACCGGAATCGGGGATCTGATTGTAACCTGTGCCAGTGTCCACAGCAGAAACCGGAAAGCGGGATATCTGATGGGACAGGGAAAAACCATGCAGGAAGCGATGGATGAGGTGCAGATGGTTGTTGAAGGGGTTTATTCCGCAAAAGCTGCCGCAAAACTGGCAGAGAAATATCAGGTTTCCATGCCGATCGTAGCCGAAGTAAACAGCATTTTATTTGAAGGAAAGAGTGCGGCACAGGCG
This sequence comes from Lachnospiraceae bacterium, assembly GCA_004556565.1. GTDB lineage: Bacteria > Bacillota > Clostridia > Lachnospirales > Lachnospiraceae > Schaedlerella. Next base: position 82,631 of record SFGN01000005.1, read on the forward strand.
GTAAGTGACCTGATGCTGAGGGAATCAAAAAGTGAAAGCTCAGCCCTTCCGTGGCCGGATGAAGAATAACAGGAGAAAAATAAACAGACATCTTCGGTTTGATATTAATCAAGATAAAGCTCACACAGAGAATGCAGTTCTTTGTGTGAGTTTTTTATGATATGGAAACTTCGTCCTCTTTTTAATAAAAATGCTCTGGAAGATGCATGTGAAAAGGATTCTGGAACCCTTTTACTGTCAGAATACAGAAAACTTGAGACGGCGGGTTTTCTGCATATCCCGACCATTGCCGGCATACACTGGTATCAGCAGAAAAGGGGGTATTCTATATGGATTCATTTCAGTTATACAAGGATATGAAAGCGAGAACGAACGGGGAAATATACCTGGGTGTGGTTGGACCGGTCAGGACCGGAAAATCGACTTTTATCAAGCGTTTTATGGACTTGCTTGTTCTGCCCAATATGGTAGATGAGCATGCCAGAAACCGTACAACGGATGAACTGCCTCAGTCGGCATCAGGAACCACGATTATGACGACAGAACCGAAATTCGTTCCTAAAGAAGCGGCAGTCATCCGTCTGTCTGAAGATGTGGAAGTAAAGATCCGTTTGATTGACTGTGTGGGATTCGTAACTGAGGGAGCTACAGGATTCATGGAAAATGATGCCGAGAGACAGGTGAAAACACCCTGGTTCGAGCAGGAAATCCCGTTTACGAAAGCAGCGGCGATCGGGACTCAGAAAGTAATCCGCGACCATGCGACCATAGGAATTGTAGTTACAACGGACGGAAGCATAGGAGAACTGCCCAGAGAGAATTATGTTGCGGCAGAAGAGAGGACGGTCCAGGAGCTTCAGACAATCGGGAAGCCGTTTATCATATTGCTGAACTGTCAGAAACCACGCAGTGGTGAAATAAAAAAACTTAAGGAGCAGTTGGAGACAAAATATGCGGCTGCAGTCATTCCGGTGAACTGTGAGCAATTGAAAGAGGAAGATATTCACAGCATAATGCGTCAGATGTTATATGAATTTCCGGTATCCGAAGTGGAATTCTATATTCCGAAATGGATGGAAATGCTGCCGCGTGAACATAGGATGAAACAGGATCTGCTACAGGCGGCAAGGAACATGTTGTCGGAACTGAAAGATGTCCGAAGCGCGGCAGCAGGGATAAAAAAACCAGACAGTCCGTACATAGAAAATGTCCGGATAGATAAAATTGAGATGGATACCGGAAAAGTACAGATAAATATAAGGTTCGCCGAAAAATATTATTATGAAGTACTCAGTGAGATGACAGGGACTCAGATTCAAAGTGAATATGAGTTGATTTCTGTTATGCGTGAGCTTGCTGCTATGCGGGAAGAATATACTCAGATTAAAGATGCATTTGCAGATGTAAAAATGAAAGGCTACGGGGTCGTGAGCCCGAAACGTGAGGAAATAATGCTGGAAGAACCGGTTATTATTAAGCAAGGAAATAAATTCGGTGTGAAAATACATTCGGAAGCACCGTCAATCCATATGATCCGGGCAAATATTGAAACAGAAATCGCGCCTATCGTAGGAAATGAAAAACAGGCGCAGGATCTTGTAGATTATATTAAAGCAGAAAGCGAGACCCCACAGGGAATCTGGGGTACAAATATTTTCGGGAAATCCATTGAAACACTGGTCATGGACGGCATGAAAAACAAAATCACAAAAATCAACGAAGAAAGCCAGGTGAAACTACAGGATACAATGCAGAAAATTGTAAATGATAGTAACGGCGGGCTGGTATGTATCATTATTTAAAAAAGAAAATCCGTATACGAAAACCGTATACGGATTAAATATGGATATAGTTATTAATCTGATCGGTGTTTCAAATTTGGAAAACGCGAATTGCTTTCAGACAGATTTACACCTGGTTTTTGGTATGTTAAAATATAAAAGTAAAAAAACATGTTTGCAAAATTACATTGAAGAAAACAGAAACTATTTCAGTTCCATAGATATGGAGAGAGTTATACTGTTGACAGGTAAGTGATGATTACATTGATGGGGATATTATTATGAGTGGACAATTTGAAAAAATAAAACAATGTTTTGATTATTGCAGGAAAATTACTGAATTTCGTCCCCGAATCGGCCTGATTCTTGGTTCGGGGCTTGGTAATTATGCGAAGCACATGAGAGTGGAGTGCGAGATTCCATACGGAGAGATTCCGGGTTTCCCGTTATCCACTGTGGAAGGGCACGACGGGAGGTTTTTGTTTGGTTATATTGGGACAGTTCCGGCTGTAGTAATGAAAGGGAGAGTTCATTATTATGAAGGCTATTCTATGGAAGATGTAGTTCTTCCTGTTCGGCTGATGAGACTTCTGGGAATAGAGATTCTGTTTCTGACAAATGCTTCAGGCGGAATTAATCCGGAATTTCAGGCTGGAGATTTTATGATGATTACAGATCAGATTTCCAGTTTTGTACCGTCTCCTTTAAGAGGAGAGAATATAAAAGAGTTTGGAGTACGTTTTCCGGATATGACGCATATTTATGATCCTGAACTTCAGCAGATTATCCGTGAGACATCAAAGGATGAAAAGATTACGATAAAGGAAGGCGTATATCTCCAGACGGCAGGCCCGAATTTCGAAAGCCCGGCGGAGGTACGGATGTTCGCCTGTTTGGGGGCTGATGCCGTTGGGATGAGCACGGCATGTGAGGCGATTGCCGCCCGACATGCAGGAATACGTGTATGCGGAATTTCCTGTATTTCAAATATGGCCAGCGGAATTTCAAAGGTTGAACTGAGCCATAAGGAAGTACAGGAGACGGCAGATTTAAAAGCGACAGATTTTGAACGGCTTGTGACCGGGATTATCGCGCGCATGTAAAAGGAGAAAGTTAAGACAGAGAAAATGGCAGTTGATAAGAACGAAAGTAAGACATTACGAATATATAATGTGAAAATATTGACTATGGAGCCGGGCGAATGTATTTTTCCGGGCGAAGTCTGGATTACGGGGGACAGGATTTCTTATGTTGGAGAAAAAAGAGACCTGAAAGGACAGACATGGGATTCAGAGATAGATGGTGAAGGAAACCTTCTGATGCCGGGATTTCAGAATGCCCATACTCATTCAGCCATGACATTTCTGCGCTCTTATGCAGATGATTTGAAACTGGATGAATGGCTGAATACAAAAATATTTCCTGCCGAGGCTAAATTAACGGGTGAGGCGGTATACTGGTTCACTAAGCTTGCTATAATGGAATATCTGTCCGGCGGAATCACCTCTGCCTATGATATGTATTCTTATATGGAGGATGGTGCAAGAGCTGCCCGGGATACAGGATTCCGTTATGTATTCTGCGACAGCATCAATAATTTTACCGGTTCTTTGCAACAAACAGAAAATTACTTCCGGATGTTCAATCAGGATGAATCAGGCAGGGTTGGATTCCGGCTGGGTTTTCATGCGGAATATACGACAGACAGGGAGATTATGATGAAGATCGCGGGACTGTCGGAAAAATATCAGGCGCCGGTTTCGGCACATTGCTCGGAAACTGTGGATGAGGTAGAAAGCTGTATAAGAAGGACAGGAATGACACCGGTTGGTTATTTTGATTCTCTGGGACTTTTCCGATACGGCGGAACGTTGTTTCACTGTGTCCATATGACAGAGGGTGATTATGAAATCATAAAAAAGAGAGGTATTTATGTGGTGACAAACCCTGCATCCAATCTGAAGCTGGCAAGCGGAATCGCACCGGTCAGCAGTTTCCTTGAAAAAGAGATACCCGTGGCAATCGGTACGGACGGTCCTGCCAGCAATAACTGTCTGGACATGTTCCGTGAGATGTTTCTGGTGACCGGATTACAGAAATATCTTTGCCGGGATCCTGCGGCTGTACCTGCATATGAAGTCCTGAAAATGGCAACTATTAACGGTGCAAATGCAATGGGCCTTACGGAATGCGGCAGTATCAAAAACGGGAAAAAGGCAGATTTGATACTGATAGATATTCACCAGCCCAATATGCGCCCGTTCAGAAATCCTGAGAAAAATCTTGTCTACAGCGGAAGCAAGCAGAATGTTAAAATGACAATGGTTGCAGGGAAAGTTCTTTACCGGGACGGAGAATTTTATCTGGACTCATCGAAGGAAGAGATTTTCAAAAAGGCAGAAGAAATGGCAGAGAAAATCCTGGGCAGATCGTGATGTGATGTAATAGATTTATGCAGGATGCAATCGTTATGGCTGTAAAATATAGAAATAAAGAGGATATTAAACAATGATGAAAGTAAAAATATATACGGATGGTTCGGCAAGAGGAAATCCGGACGGACCGGGCGGATATGGTACAGTGCTGGAATATGTGGATACGAAAGGAGTGCAGCATACGAAAGAGCTGTCCCAGGGATATGAAAAGACAACAAATAACCGGATGGAACTGATGGCGGTAATCGCGGGGCTGGAGGCACTTAATCGCTCCTGTGAAGTTGAAGTATATTCAGATTCAAAATATGTCGTGGACGCTTTCAACCAGCACTGGGTTGATTCGTGGCTCAGGAAGGGATGGAAACGGGGAAAGAATGAACCTGTTAAGAATATTGATTTATGGAAACGGCTTCTGTGTGCGAAGAAAATGCATTCCGTCACGTTCCACTGGGTCAAAGGGCATGACGGCCATCCTCAGAACGAAAGGTGTGATATGCTTGCAACGTCGGCTGCAGACGGAGAGAATTTGATTGTGGATGAAGGTCTGGAGCCACTATGATGAATATTTATAGTGGACTTTTTGAAGAAAGTAGCGTATAATCTCAAAATGTGTTAAGTAAAACAGACAATCGCGGCTGCAACGGCCGAAAGGCTGCAGACGAGGAAAGTCCGGGCTTCACAGGGCAGGATGCCGGATAACGTCCGGTGGAGGTGACTCCAAGGCCAGTGCAACAGAAATAAAAGAGACTACCGCCTCGCTGGTAACAGAGAGGGCACATGTAAACCCCATCCGAAGCAAGACCGGAACAAAGCAATGTGGCGGCCCGTCACGCTTTAGGTAGGTCGCTTGAACCTGGCGGTGACGCCAGGTCTAGACAGATGATTGTCCAACGACATAACCCGGCTTATCGTTTTGCTTACACATAAGTTAAAAACAGGAGCGGAATCCTTGACGGAACCGCCCCTGTTTTTTGACTTATATTAATTTAAATGGCAATTTCTATTTATTCTTTCTGTATTTTTCTTCACAGTATTTACAACGGTAAATCTGGTTTTCCTCATCTGTGAGAACGAAAATGTGATCCAGTCCCTGCTCGATAGAAGTGATACATCTCGGATTTTTGCAGTGGATGACATTTGTAATTTGTTTCGGAAGTTTCAACAGCTTTTTTTCGACAACCTGACCGTCCTGAATAATGTTTATAGTAATATTGTGGTCTACGAATCCAAGAATATCAAGATCCATGAAATCAATCGGGCATTCGATTTTCATGATATCTTTTTTGCCCATTTTATTGCTTTTCACGTTTTTGATAATAGCTACGCAGCAGTCCAGCTTGTCCAGATGCAGGTATTTGTAGATTTCCATACTTTTTCCGGCTTTGATATGATCAAGCACAAAACCTTCCGAAATTCTTCCGACGCTTAACTGATTTTCCATCATAATGCAACCCCCTTACTTAATCTACGTGAATGTCAAGCAGTGTAAGAATAAGAGCCATTCTTACATAGACACCGTACTGTACCTGGCGAAAATATGCGGCACGCGGGTCATCATCGACTTCTACGGCAATCTCATTTACCCTCGGAAGCGGATGCAGGACATACATTTCCTCCGGAGCCATTGCCATTTTTTCTTTATCCAGAATATAGAAATCTTTCATACGCACGTAATCTTCTTCGTTAAAGAAACGTTCTTTCTGGACGCGTGTCATATAAAGAATATCAAGTTCCGGAAGAGCGTCCTCAAGACGGACGACCTCTTTATAAGGAATGTCATTCATATCCAGTACATCATGTCTGATATAATCCGGAAGCCTTAGTTCTTCAGGAGAAATCAATACAAACCGGATTCCCGGATAGCGTACAAGTGCATGAATCAGCGAATGTACGGTACGGCCAAACTTCAGGTCACCGCATAATCCGATGGTCATATGGTCAAGACGTCCTTTTAAAGAACGAATCGTCATCAGGTCTGTCAGAGTCTGTGTCGGATGCTGATGTCCGCCGTCTCCGGCATTGATGACCGGGATAGAGGAATGCATGCATGCAACCATCGGCGCACCTTCCTTAGGATGTCTCATGGCGCAGATATCTGCATAACACGAAATAACCCGGATCGTATCGGCTACGCTTTCCCCCTTGGATGCGGAGCTGGAATCTTCGGATGCGAAGCCCATAACACTTCCTCCAAGATTCAGCATAGCGGCCTCGTGGCTTAATCGGGTACGCGTACTTGGCTCATAAAATAAAGTTGCCAGTTTTTTACCTTCGCAGGCATGTGCATATTTTTCCGGATTTGCTTCGATATCGCTTGCAAGATTGAGAAGTGTATCCAGTTCCTCAACAGAAAAATCAAGCGGACTTAACAAGTGTCTCATAGAAATACCTCCTTATGATAGCAATTAACGAAATTGCAGTAATACATCTGTTGTTTTTCTTACGGGTGCTTCCGGGACAATATCAGGATATCCAAGAGCAATCAGTGCTGCCAGCTCCTGATCATCAGGAATTTCCAGATATTCAGATATTCCGGCCTCGTCAAAAATCCCCATGATTACAGTGCCCAGACCATATTCTTTGGCAGCAAGGCAAAAGCTCTGGCATGCCACTCCGGCATCAAACATCTGCCAGCGGTCCCCTTTAGCGGTAGAAAAAGAACCATCACGTTCAAAGCCGCTTCTGCCTTTCACATAAGTCACAGCTATGAGGACAGGAGCCTGCCGGATAATCGCTGCATTATGTTCCTTCAAATACTTTGATGCGATGGTTTCTATTATAGAAGAATCTTCAATTGCAATATAGCGGGTGATCTGCGTGTTCTTCCAGGAAGGGGAATAAGACGCTGCGGAAACGATAGATTCGATTACGGAACGCTCAACCGGATCCGGTTTGTACTTGCGGATGCTTCTTCTGCTTTTGATGCATTCGATTGTGTTCATGTTACTACCTCCCATTTAATTCTCTACCTATCATATACTAAACAAATCCCTTTTTCAACCGCAAAATTCGATTTGTATTGTAATGGCGCGGATTGAGCTGTATTACTCCACTCCTATTGAAACCGAGTCTTGAAAATGGTGCTGACCTGTTGTGATATTAGAAACGCCATGCCGGAAAAAGGAATTGATGTATAGAGAAAAATGTATTATAATGAAAAAAGTTTGCAAAAGAAGAAGCATAAAAGCAGAGGACAATAGCAGGTCAGAAAGCAAAAATCCTGATAAAAACTGATGAAGTTTGTCCCGGAAAGGTTTGGTAAAGATATGGCTGCACTGGAAGAATTAAGAGAACAGCTTGACGAAATCGATGGTCAGATCGTCCGGCTCTTTGAACAGAGGATGAAAGTCTGTGAAGGTGTTGGCGAATATAAAGTAAAAAACGGAAAAAAAGTGTTGGACAGGCAGCGTGAGAAAGAGAAGCTGGCAGATGTGTCATCCAGAGTTACCGGCGATTTTAATAAGAAAGGAATCCAGGAGCTCTATGAACAGCTGATGTCAATGAGCCGGAAGCTTCAGTACCGTCAGCTCGTAGAAGCGGGCGCGCTCGGGCGTCTTCCGTTTATTAAAGTTGATTCCCTTCAAAAAGATACAGCGAGGGTAGTATATCAGGGGGTGGAAGGAGCTTACGGACAGGCTGCGATGCAGCAGTATTTCGGGAAAAACTGTAATTGTTTCCATGTAAGGACATTCCGTGATGCTATGGAGGCGATTGAAGAAGGTGCGGCGGATTATGCCGTCCTACCGATTGAAAATTCTTCTGCTGGGGCTGTAAATGAAATGTATGACCTGCTTGTAGAGTTTGAAAATTATATCGTGGCGGAGACGATTCTTCCGGTCACACATACTCTGGCGGGGCTTCCGGGAACAAATCTGAAAGAAATAGAACAGGTATATTCTAAAGCAGAGGCATTGATGCAGACAACCCGCTTTCTTGATGAGCATGCCGACTGGCAGCAGATCAGTGTCGTAAATACCGCTGTGGCGGCAAAAAAAATTCTGGAAGATCAGGATATGACACAGGCGGCAGTATGCAGCGCATATGCAGCTGAAGTGTATGGGCTTTCAGTTCTGGTAGATGATATCAATGATGAGCCGGGCAATTCCACCAGATTCATTATTGCAACGAATCAGAAGATTTTTCTTCCGGAAGCGTCAAAAATCAGCATCTGTGTGGAAGTGGCACACGAAAGCGGCTCTTTGTATCGTTTGCTTTCTCATTTTATATACAATGATCTGAATATGACAAAGATTGAATCTCGTCCGATTGAGGGGAAGAATTGGGAATATCGGTTCTTTATAGATTTTGACGGCAATATGGAAGATCCGGCTGTAAAAAATGCGATCCGCGGACTTCGGGAAGAGGCAAGAAGCCTGAAAATACTGGGAAATTACTAAGATTTATTGATTATCAGGAAGAGAGGGACTGTTATGCGTACCAATGAGCTGATGCTGTATAAAAATATGGAATATGGAAAAATCCTGTATGATATGACGTTTTTAATGGAAAACTACAGCAATGAGTATTATAACCGGGAAGATTTAAGAAGCCTGCTTTTTGAGTGCATCAATCAGATTCTGGAGCTTTCTGTAAGTCATGGATTTGAAGGAAATCTGTGGCATACATATCTGACATATTTAATGGCGAATCACGAGAATGCCTACAGCACTTCATGCGAGATTGTCGGACCAGTAAAAGGAAGCATCAATGCAGTCGCACTGCACGATTTTTCAGTGATGAAGGAATTATTCAATTATGATTTTACTTCTATGAAAGAAACTTTGAATGCAGAATGTTTTTCCGTTCTGGAAGATTATAAGAATGTTAATGAATCAGGTAAAATTTTTAACAAACGGATTCGTGACCGGATCTGTGATCTGAGTCAGTCTCTGGATATGGCAGAGACGACCGAAGAATTTAAGGACTGCCTGACGCAGTTTTACAGGGAATTCGGCGTCGGAAAGCTCGGTCTGCATAAAGCTTTCCGCGTGGAACATCCGGAAGGCGGGACGGTTAAGATAGTTCCGATTACAAATATTGCACATGTGTATCTGGATGATCTGGTCGGTTACGATGCGGCAAAAAAGAAACTGATTGATAATACCAGGGCATTTGTAGAAGGGAAAAAAGCGAATAACTGTCTGCTGTTCGGTGATGCGGGGACGGGAAAATCTTCCTCAATCAAGGCAATCCTGAATCAGTATTACGATCAGGGTCTCCGTATGATTGAAGTATATAAACATCAGTTCCAGGATTTGAATGATGTGATCGCGCAGATTAAAAACAGAAATTATAAATTCATCATTTATATGGATGATCTGTCCTTTGAAGAATTTGAAATTGAATATAAATATCTTAAGGCAGTAATCGAAGGCGGGCTTGAAAAAAAGCCGGAGAATATATTGATCTATGCAACATCCAACCGACGCCATCTTGTGAGGGAAACCTTCAAGGATAAGGCAGACCGCGACGAGGAGCTGCATACAAATGATACTGTACAGGAAAAGCTCTCCCTGGTGGCACGGTTCGGCGTTACAATTTATTTCGGTTCACCGGACAAAAAACAATTCCAGCGGATTGTTAAAACACTGGCAGATAAAAATGGTATTGAGATGCCGGAAGAACAATTGCTTCTTGAGGCAAATAAATGGGAGCTTACGCATGGCGGCCTGTCAGGAAGAACCGCGCAGCAGTTTATCGATTATCTTCTTGGTCAGATGTGATGGAAAGAAACAAAATGCACCACAGAATAAGATTTACTGTTTAACAAAAGCATCACGGAATAATTGAATATAGATATACGATATTAAAACATATAAAAGGAAGGCAGAATAAAATCAGAATGAAGTTCAGACAAAAAACAGCAGCCTGCCTGGTTTTGGCATTTTTTACTGCCGCTGTCGGAGCGACAGGCTGCAGCAAGAAACTGACTCCGAAGAAATTAATGGATGAAATGTCACAGAATATGGCCGAAGTAACTTCCTTTTCCAGTGCAGTCGAGATGGACATAAAACTGGAAGAAGTGCTTTACAGTACAGAAGTTTCTCTTGATATGACGCTGGAAAACACGACGGAGCCAAAGGCGGGGCATGCGCGGGGAACTGCAAACGTGGAGATGCGTGGGGTCAGTCTTTCAAGTACTCTTGAGATTTATCAGGTCATAGAGGATGGGGAAGCCATAACTTACAGCAGCATCGATAATCTTTGGAGCAGGCAGACAGAACAAAATTCAGGGACATCCGGATTTTCAGTGGACGGAAATCTGTTCCAGAATATGCAGGACTCTCTGGATACCTTTTCAATCGCGGAACAGCCGGTGGAGGTTGACGGCAGGGAATGCTGGCAGATGTACGGGAATGTGACAGGGGAGAGTCTGATCGGGCTATTAGGCGAGGATATGATGAACGCATATGGTCTTGTAGATATACCGGACCAGGATGCGGTGGCAGGGCTGACCTTTCCGATAATTGTTGAGGTTTATAAAGAAGAGGTCCTGCCTGCGAGGTTCCTGATAGATATGACAGACGTGATGGACAGCCTGTATGAGGAATATGGGGAGTCAATGAAAGTCAATGATTTTACAATCAGGCTGCAATTCAACGGATACAATCAGGCAGCTGAAATTATTGTCCCACAGGAAATACGGGATGCAGCCGGGATACAATACTGATATAATTGAAAAGTCATAACTTAAAAAAGGTCCACCGGACCTTTTTAATAATATGCCTGGCAACTTAAAAAAATAGGCTGCGGGAATCCCAGGCCTATTTTTTCTTTGCCGGAGGAACTTCAGTCTGCTTCCTGTATCTGTGAAATATTACTGTCAATTACCATAGAGTAATTGGTATAATACACTACAAATCCCGGTTTCGCGCCGGATGGTTTTTTAACATGCTTTTTCTCGACATAATCGATTTCAACTTTTTCCGAACCCCGCATGCTGGAATAATAGGCAGCGAGGCGTCCTGCTTCTTCAAAAGCAGCGTCCGGAAGCTGTTCTCCGTTTGTCTTAACAATGACATGGGATCCGGGTGCCTGCTTAGCGTGGAACCACCAGTCATTTCCGGAAGCAAAACGGAAAGTGAGTTCATCATTCTGAATATTATTTTTCCCTACATAAATATGGAAACCGTCGCTTGAAATGTAATGCAGCGGCTTGTTTTTGATTTTTACCTTTTTCTTCGTGAACTTTCTCCTGATATAACCGGCAGCAGCAAGTTCTTCTTTGATTTCTGCCAGGTCGTCCTCACTCCGGGCAATGTCCAGTGCTGTCCGGACAGATTCCAGATATTTTATTTCTTCTTTTGTTTCCTCAATCAGTCTCGAAAGAGCTTCAAAAGTCCGCTTTTGTTTATTGTATTTTTCAAAGTATTTCTGTGCATTTTCCTGTGGAGTTTTAGCCGGATCCAGCGGGATGGAAATCATTTCACCGGTATAATAGTTTAATGCTTCCAGCTTCTTTGCACCGTCTTCCAGATTATAGCCGTATGCGTGGATAAGCTCACCATAAACCTTGAATTTCTCACGCCCTTCCGTGTCTTTGAGCTGCTTCTGCTGTAAATCATATTTCTTACAGTTGCGCTCCAGTGCCGTCTGGATGACACGCCTGAGATCTGCGGATTTCTGACGGATACGGGTCAGTGTATTTTTTGCAGCATAATAGGTTTCAAGAACCTCGGATATACTGTCAAATGTTTTTATCGTGTATTCAGAGAAATGTGTCAGTGGGAGTGAGGAAAATTCCTTCGGCTCATCTCCGTCATAATAAATCGACGGTAAAAATAAGCCCTCCTTTACCCCGGAAAAATAAATCATGAACTGGTTATAAAGATGGCGGAGCACATCTTCAGACAGTTCCTTTGGAGGTAGCGAGGAGTCCACACCGGCCAATGCACAGATTTCTTCCGCAGTTACCGGACTGATTCCGGTGAAGCTGGTATATATGGCTTTTGAAAGAGGCATCGGTTTTGCACAAAGGGCCAGGTAAAATGCTTCTGATTCCACACTGAGCGGATCCAGTTTATCCATTGGATCAGGAATAAAATACTGCCGTCCCGGCAGAACTTCCCGGACAGAGCTCATCTGAGCAGAAACATGCTTGATACTGTCTATCACGATTCCCTCATCGTTACAGAAAATCAGATTACTATGCTTTCCCATGATTTCAATAATCAGATCTTTGCGGCATAAATCACCCATTTCATCCAGATGTTCCACTGTAAAATGAATGATTCTTTCCAATTTAGGCTGGTAAATGTCCACGATGCGGCCGTTTGCAATATGTTTCCGTAAAAGCATACAGAAATTCGGGGCAGTCATAGGACTTGGTTTGTTTGTATCCGTAAGAAAAACGAGAGGGAGAGCAGCACTTGCAGACATGTATAGCCGCCGCTGACCGCCGGGCCCCTTGATCGTCAGCAGCAGTTCGTCAGTCTCCGGCTGGGCGATCTTCGTGATTCTTCCATTTAGTAATTGCTCTCTTAATTCGTGGACAAGATTTGCCACGACAATTCCGTCAAAAGCCATAAACACATCCTTTCTGACAGCCATTTAAATCTTTTAATCATTCCTGTCATTATTCGTATTAAATCTTATGATCTTTTCTGTCATTATTTTCAATTAACACAAACTTTACATGAAATTTGTTTTAAGAATATCCGTTATTCTTACGCAAGTGTAACATAAAAAGAAAACCAAATTCAAGTATGTATTGCAATCCGGAAAACGGCAGCAGTCCACACCCTAATCACTCCCTGCATTCGTATTAATATTACAGTTCACACCCCGTTGTTGCTGTGATTTTCAGAAGTTCTGATTTTAGAGTTGACCAGACAGACGCAATAGGGGTATAATATCAAAAGATATGCCTGCAGAAAAAGAAAGAGAGGCATATCAGAATTTTGTAACCGAAAGAAACAAGATGGCAATCACCGGCGGTGTCGACTCACACTGTCAGTATTGCTTCGAGAACAAATGAACAGAGGATGAGTGATATGATTAAAAGTATGACGGGATTCGGAAGATTTGAATATCAGCAAGACTTCCGAAAATATACTGTTGAGCTGAAAAGTGTTAACCACCGTTATCTGGATGTCAATATCCGTATGCCGAAGAAGCTGAATTTCTTTGAGGCACAGATCCGTACACTTCTGAAAAAGTATGCCACACGCGGTAAGGTAGATATTTTCATTACCTGCGAGGATAGTTCCGAAGGGCAGGTGTCGTTAAAGTATAATCCGGCACTGGCAGCGGAATATGTAAAGTATTTCCGGCAGATGTCAGGAGAATTCGGTCTGGAGAATGATATGAGGGCATCCACTCTGGCACGTTGCCAGGATGTCATAACGATGGAAGAGCAGAGCGAGGATGAAGAGGAGCTTTGGAAAGGGCTTCGGCCGGCCCTTGAAGGCGCATTCGGTCAATTCCTCGAAACAAGGAAGACAGAAGGAGAAAACCTGAAAAAGGATATCCTTGAAAAACTATCCAATATGGAAGGGCTCGTGGAGCAGATCGAAAGTTACGCACCGGATATTGTGACCCAATATCGGACAAAGCTGGAGGAAAAAGTGAAGGAGCTTCTTGGAGATACACAGATGGAGGAAAGCAGAATTGCCGCAGAGGTCATTCTTTATGCGGATAAAATCTGCACCGATGAAGAACTTGTGCGGTTAAGGAGTCATATCTCCCATATGCGGGATACGCTGGAAGAAGCAGATGAAATAGGCAGAAAGCTTGATTTCATCGCACAGGAGATGAACAGGGAGGCCAACACAATACTTTCAAAGGCCAATTCGCTGGATGTTTCAAATCTGGCAATCGGGCTAAAGACAGAGATTGAAAAGGTACGGGAACAGATTCAGAATATTGAATAAAGTAATAAAAATATGGCAGCAGGATAAACATTTTAAATAAAAATCAGGAGGAGGCTTTAAAAATGAGGGGAATTCTGATTGTTGTGTCCGGTTTTTCAGGAGCCGGAAAAGGGACAGTAATCAAGCGTCTGATGGAAAAGTATGAAGGAAGGTATGCCCTTTCTGTGTCGGCAACTACGCGGAATCCGCGCGAAGGGGAGATCGAAGGCCGGGAATACTTTTTCAGGACGGAAGAAGAATTTGAAGAAATGATAGCTCGCGGAGAGCTGATTGAATACGCAAAATATGTTTCTCACTATTACGGGACACCAAAAGCGTATGTGGAGCAGAATCTGGAAGCGGGAAAAGATGTGATCCTGGAAATCGAAATCCAGGGAGCATTAAATGTAAAAAAAGCATTTCCGGATACGCCGCTTTTGTTTATCGCCCCGCCGTCCGCGCAGGAACTCAGGAATCGTCTGATCGGAAGAGGATCAGAAAAGATATCTGTGGTGAAAGCCAGACTGAAGCGCGCCGCGGAAGAATCAGAGTATATGCCTGAATATGATTATCTGGTCATAAACGATATAGTAGAAGACTGTGTCGATGAAGTTCATAAGATTATATGTATGGAGCACAACAAATGTTTCCGGAACAAAGAACTGGTATCTAAGATTCAGGGCGAGCTGAAGGAAATGAAAAACAGATTAATTGATGATTAAATGAAAGGAGTGGATTGATTATGTTACATCCATCATACACAGATTTGATGAAAGTGGTAAATCAGGACGTTGAGGAGGGCGAAACTAAGATTGTAAACAGCCGTTATTCTATCGTGCTTGCCACATCAAAAAGAGCAAGACAGATTATCGACGGGCAGCTTCCGCTTGTTAATGCCAAGGACGGAATGAAGCCGCTGTCTCTGGCAATCCAGGAAATGAGCGAAGGTAAACTGAAGATTATTGCAGAAAAGCCTGAAGAAGAAATAACAACGGACATAATGGAAACTGCAGATCCCCAACAGGCAGCTGAAGCAGCAATAGCTGACGAGGCAGCGGCAGAAGCTGTGGCGGAAGGATCAGTTGAAGATACTGCCGGATCTGAAGAGTAGAAGAGGCCGGAAAAGCAAAGATAAAGGGGCAGATGCACAGTTTTGTTGTATCTGCCTTTCCACTGTCAGAAGTGTGATATAGATATAGGAGTGTGATTATGAAATTATTATTTATATCCTTAGGCTGTGATAAGAATCTGGTAGATACTGAAGTGATGCTCGGACTTCTTGCGTCCCGCGGATATGAGATGACAGATGATGAGTCAGAGGCTGATATCGTTGTTATAAATACGTGTTGTTTTATACATGATGCGAAGGAGGAAAGTATCGCAAATATTCTGGAAATGGCAGAATATAAGAAAACCGGCAAATTAAAGGCATTGATCGTGGCAGGCTGTCTTGCACAGAGGTATCGCCGGGAAATTCTGGATGAGATACCGGAAGTTGACGTGGTACTTGGGACAACAGCCTATGATAAGATACTGGAAGCCGTCGATGAAGCGCTTGAAGGGAATTCTTCTGTAGAATTGGAAAGCCTGGAGGCCCTGCCGTCCGTGGACACGAAACGCCAGGTGACGACAGGGGGGCATTATGCATATTTAAAAATTGCAGAAGGGTGCGAGAAACACTGCACGTACTGTATAATTCCGAAAATCCGCGGAAAATTCCGCAGCGTCCCAATGGAACGCCTGCTGAAAGAGGCACGGGAGCTGGCTGAACAGGGGGTTAAGGAATTAATTCTGGTCGCTCAGGAAACCACGCTTTACGGAAAAGATTTATATGGGGAAAAATGTCTGCACACGCTATTAAAAGAGTTGTGTAAAATACCGGGTGTCCGCTGGATCCGTGTGATGTATTGTTATCCGGAAGAGATTACCGATGATCTGATTCAGGTGATGAAGGAAGAACCTAAAATCTGCCATTACCTTGATATCCCGATTCAGCATGCCTGTGATGTGGTTTTGAAACGGATGGGCAGAAGAACCTCAAAGCAGGAATTAATTGATATTATAGAAAAACTCCGGCAGGAAATCCCGGATATCTGTCTGAGGACGACATTGATCACAGGCTTCCCGGGGGAGACACAGGAGCAGCACGAAGAGCTTATGGAGTTTGTTGATGAGATGGAGTTTGACCGGCTGGGTGTATTCACCTATTCACCGGAGGAAGATACCCCTGCAGCCGGGATGCCGGGCCAGATTTCGGAAGAAGTTAAACTGGAGCGGCAGGCAGAGCTGATGGAGCTGCAGCAGGAAATCGCATTTGATGCGGCAGAAGCCATGGCAGGACAGGAAGTCATGGTTATGATCGAAGGGAAGGTTGCCGATGAAAATGCATATGTAGGACGCACATACCGGGATGCGCCGGGGGTTGACGGGCTGATTTTTGTGGAGACTGAGGAAGAATTGATGTCCGGAGATTTTGCCAGGGTAAAAGTGTCCGGAGCTATAGAATATGATTTAATAGGAGGACTTGTGGAATGAACCTGCCAAATAAACTGACAGTATTACGAATGATTATGGTACCTTTTTTTGTATTTTTCATGTTGACTGATGTGGGAGGGGCTGCCGGCAAATGGATTGCGCTTGCACTTTTCTGTATAGCCAGCCTGACGGATATGCTGGATGGTAAAATTGCCAGAAAATATCATTTGGTTACAAATTTCGGGAAATTTATGGATCCGCTTGCAGACAAGCTGCTTGTATGTTCTGCAATGATCTGCCTTGTTGATCTCGATAAGCTGGCATCCTGGATTGTTATCATAATTATAGCAAGAGAATTCATTATCAGCGGTTTCCGCCTTGTGGCGTCCGATAACGGAATCGTAATCGCGGCAAGCTACTGGGGGAAATTTAAGACTGTATTCCAGATGGCAATGGTAATCGTACTGATTGCCGATCTGGGCGGGATTTTCAATGTCATCGGGACAGTTTTGACTTGGATCGCTCTGATTCTGACAGTTGTTTCGCTGGTGGATTATGTGGTAAAGAACCGCCAGGTGCTGACAAAAGGCGGAATGTAAAGCAGATTTGAAGAAAACGCAGAAAGTTGTAGAAGGATGATTGACGAACCAGAAAAATTATGAGAAAATAATAATAGTGTGATGTTAATGATTTGTCAAACATTATACGTCAAAAATCATACATATTTGAAAGGAGTCCTTAACATGATTTATTCACATGAAGTACAGATGATGTGTCCGGTGGCTTCAGGCGCGAACCACGGACCAGCTCCAATCCCAGAGGAAGCAAAATGGGTAAAAGCAAAAGAAGTAAAAGATATTTCCGGCCTGACACATGGTATCGGCTGGTGCGCACCGGAGCAGGGTGCATGCAAGCTGACACTGAATGTTAAAGAAGGTATTATTCAGGAAGCACTTGTAGAGACAATCGGATGTTCAGGTATGACGCATTCTGCAGCTATGGCTTCTGAAATTCTTCCGGGCAAGACAATTCTTGAAGCTTTGAACACAGACCTTGTCTGTGATGCAATCAATACTGCAATGAGAGAACTGTTCCTTCAGATTGTTTATGGGCGTACACAGAGTGCATTTTCTGAAGACGGGCTTCAGATCGGTGCAGGTCTGGAAGACCTTGGAAAGGGGCTTCGTTCCCAGGTTGGTACAATGTACGGAACTCTTGCAAAAGGACCTCGTTACCTTGAGATGGCAGAAGGCTATGTAACAGGTATCGCACTGGACGAAAATAATGAGATTATCGGTTACAAGTTCGTAAGTCTTGGTAAATTCACAGACTTCATTAAGAAGGGTGATACACCGAATGAGGCATGGGAAAAAGCTCAGGGACAGTATGGACGTGTTGCTGATGCTGTGAAGATTATTGACCCGAGACAGGAATAAGCGAGAGGAGGACACTAAAAATGGCATTATTTGAATCATACGAGAGAAGAATTAATAAAATCAATGAAGTGCTGAACAGTTATGGAATCGCTTCCATTGAAGAGGCAGAGAAGATTACAAAAGATGCTGGGCTTGATGTTTACAATCAGGTAAAAGGCATCCAGCCAATTTGTTTTGAAAATGCTTGCTGGGCATATATCGTGGGTGCAGCAATTGCAATTAAGAAAAACTGCAGGAATGCAGCAGACGCAGCAGCAGCAATCGGTGAAGGCATCCAGGCTTTCTGTATTCCGGGGTCTGTAGCAGATCAGCGTAAAGTAGGTCTTGGACACGGTAATCTGGGTAAGATGCTTCTGGAAGAAGATACAGAATGTTTTGCATTTCTTGCAGGTCATGAATCTTTTGCAGCAGCAGAAGGTGCTATCGGTATTGCAGAGAAAGCAAACAAAGTACGTAAGAAACCACTTCGTGTTATCCTGAACGGACTTGGGAAAGATGCTGCAAAGATTATTTCCAGAATTAATGGATTTACTTATGTACAGACAGAATATGACTACTATACAGGTGAACTGAAAGAAGTACAGAGAATTGCTTATTCTGACGGTCTTCGTTCTAAAGTTAACTGCTATGGTGCAAACGATGTACGCGAGGGTGTTGCAATCATGCACAAAGAAGGTGTAGACGTTTCCATTACAGGTAACTCAACAAACCCGACACGTTTCCAGCATCCGGTTGCAGGAACATATAAGAAAGAATGCATTGAACAGGGAAAGAAGTACTTCTCCGTAGCATCAGGCGGCGGTACAGGACGTACTCTCCATCCGGATAACATGGCAGCAGGTCCGGCTTCCTATGGTATGACCGATACACTCGGACGTATGCATTCTGACGCACAGTTTGCAGGTTCATCTTCTGTACCGGCTCACGTAGAAATGATGGGCTTAATCGGTGCAGGAAACAACCCGATGGTAGGTATGACTGTTGCAGTTGCCGTTTCCGTAGAGGAAGCAGCACAGGCTGGCAGATTCTAAGAGATGCTTTAAAATCAAGGTTTTTAGAGTCAGTAAGAACCTGAGAAAAGTAGAAATAGT